>SOJW01000070.1 GCA_004375895.1 Candidatus Stahliibacteriota bacterium | reverse complement strand
ACTAGTATGTCTGCCCCACACAGGGTTAAGGCAATAAGACCTATATTAAGCATGATGACCTCCTTTTGTTCAGTATAAGCCGGTTCTCCGGCAATGTCAAGGTCAAGAAAAGGAGGGGGCTTTGCCCCTCCTCTAAAGGTTTAGATTTACTACTGTAGGGAGCCGGAGCTGCCACCGCTTCCACTAACGCCCGGGATCGAGCTTGAGGTTTCCCTCCAGGTTCCTTCATAGGTACCGGCCAGCGGATCGCTAGTATAGGTAAACTCAGCTTCCCAAGTGCCCCCGAGGACGAAGTTCACATCCTCGTGGCCGGGGCCGTGGACGCGAGCCGAACCTGACCAGCCACCGCTGCCTTCCTTTTGGCCGCTTTGGCCTGTAACTCTGTGAGATATACAGGAGAATCAGCGAAGAAGAACGAACTTTACACGCTCGACGCGGTCAGGAAAACGAATCACCGCAAGGTAAAGGCCCGCGGCCATGCGGCTTACGTCCAACTCCGCCTGTGCCGTCCCCTGGATGGTCAAAAACTCGGCTTCAGGAATCTCTCTAACCCTTTCCCCTGAGATCGTATAGATTACAACGCTTTTGGCCCCGTCAAGCGGGGTAAAACGCACAGGTAGCCCTAAAGAAATATAGCAGGGATTTGGATAAACCGATACCTTGACAGATACCGAGTCTGTATAGGGAGGCAGAGCAAAAAGCGAGATCCCACCCCCGAGCGTCCCTACCGCAACACGGCCGGTCCGATCAACGTCAAGCCAGCTGTACTCAAAGCCTGGGATAAGCGAAGTGTTGTATGAAGAGATAAACTGCCAAAGTGCCCGAGAAGTATCGTAGGCGGTACCCGCAGGGTCGTATACTACCAGCCCATCGTTCCTGCAAAGGAGGTAGATCCTCCCCCAGGGATCGCGATCAACCGAAACAAGATCGCTCTCAGGAATCGGCGAGTTTGAGTCCTTATACCACACCGTCTCGTCAGGAGTCCAGTGAAACGCCCCTTCAGGGGAGACTCCCCAGATACCCCCAGAACCATCCAATGCTATATCCCGCACCTGCTGAATCGGAACCTCAATCACGAACTCACCACCTTCAAGCTGCTCTGTAAAATCCGGTGGATGATAGGCTACAAGTCCGGCATCAGTCCCGGCCCACACCGTGCCTGAAGAATCAAACTCAAGCGACCATACAGGCTCGTAAGCCCACGAGATAACCGCCAGTTCGGTTAAATCTGAAGAAAGCACACTCATCTGTTGAGCGTTAAAGTGAGAAACCCAGATACGATCCAGGGGATCTACCGCCAGCCAAGCAATTATGTTAAGGGCTGCCCCATCACCCCAGGAATACTCCTCCCACTCATCCGTTGATGGGTCGTAACGAACAACACCGTTTGTTGACCACCACGAACCGAACACAATCCGTCCCTTCGAGTCAACAGCGCTCACCTTTGTGGAGTTGTTAATGGGAATGCTATCGTTAGTATAAAGATTTTCCCAGCCCTCCTCCCCATCTTCAAAGTAACGCGTCACCCCGCGCGTGCCATGAGTCATCCAGAGATTGCCACAATCATCCAGCAGAAGATGCCAAATAAAGTTGGAGTTGAGTCCAGAGCAATCGAAGCTTTGCGACCCATCCCATCTCACTCTCCATTCTCCATCCCAAACTATAAGACCATCACCCCAGTTGCCTCCTGCTTGACCAAGGCCAATCCATACACGTCCCCAGTCATCAACCTCTACCACCTGCATGCGGCGGGCCCAGGTAGATTTTACACCCGCAGGGGTATCTATCCAGAAACCCAAGGTCTCCAAAGAATCAACTGATTCGCGATAACGAAACAGCCGTTTATACACGCCCGTCCCTGAGGCGGACGTAACATAAATCGTATCGCCCGCATGCGCAAGTGAAGTAACCTTAGGCAAGGTATCCTGGAGTAGAAAAACGTCATGAAAAGCAGCGCTCGACTCCACATACCTTGACACACCCTTGGATGTCAACACATCCAGAGAATCTCCCGGATCAAGGTCGCGTATATCCGTAGAGGGTAGACCATCGGTGATGCTGAAGGTCTCAACCGAGCCAGTTGTCGGGACGTAACGCCTGAGCCCTTCATCTGAGCCTATCCATAGGTCTCCCTTAAACCAGCACATCCCAGGTGCAGAACGGTTGCCAAGGGGCGGGATGGGAATCCTGGTATCATCATCCAAGGAAGCAGGCGTAGATTTCATTAAGATAAAGAATACCCCGCTGGGCGTACCAACGGCAAGTGTGTCCCCGTTAAGGGCGAGCGAAAGGACGGAGCCGTCAACCTGGGGATGAGGTAAGGCTTGATCGGACTCAGGATCGATCAGGGCCAATCCATCCTCCGTGGCGACCCACAACTCGCCTGAACTCACCAATGCCAGGCTTCGACAAACGTTGGGCGCACGCCCGTCGGTGTTGGTAAAACTGCGGGTAAAAGCGGAATCTGCAAGCGAAAAGAACCGCACCCCACCGTTCGTGGCGCACCACGCACCGTCCTCAACAGGCGCAATATCGTAGATAAGGTTGGCGTTGAGCAAACTCCTCCACTCAACCTGATCCAAATTTATGCCCCAGATAAGGCCAAGCAGTAAAGCTAGCATCGTCTACCCCCTTGTTAGCCTAAAGACTTTCGTAAACATTCTAAAACCCTCATAAAGACTAAAAAATCTCACCCTAAGATTACTCCTGAAGCTTTTCCAGTGCGGTTTGGGCACGCATCCCGAAGGGATCGTTCTCCCCGCGCTCAGCAACAATCGCGTTAAAGATCACTCGTGCGTCATCGTAACGCTCAAGCTGAATGTACCCCTCACCAGCCTGGAACCAGCTCTCAAGCCCCCATTGATCCTGGGGAAACTCCTCATGGCACTGCAGGAACAAGGCAACCGCCCTCTCAAGACGCTCAGGATCAGCGAACGCCGCGTAAGAACGCGCGGTCCAGTAGAGAAGCCGAGGGCGTTCTTCGGTCACAAGCGGGACTGCACGCTCAAAGTAGGTGATCGCCTGAGAGAACTTGGAGGCATAGTAGGCTGTAACCCCAAGCTCCATGTACCACTTCCCGCGTTCTTCAGAGGATGTGACCTCTTCAGCCAGAATCTCAAAGTACTCAAGCGCCTTATCCCACTCCTCCTGCCTGCGTGCCATTTTACCAAGGTTCTCAAGTGCCAACGGACGTAAGTCAGGTGCCGTGAGCGTATGTCTGTAATAGGAAGCGGAACTGTCAAACTCCTGCTGCATGTAAAACAACGAACCTAACTTGAAATAAACCGCAGGCAAGAGCTCACTTCTTGAGAAATCGGAGATAAACCCTTTGAGGATCCCCATAGCGTCTTCTAGTCTCCCTTGCCTGGCAGCGGCAACCCCACTGTAGTATACAAAGTTCTCGTTCTGCCACAGCGCACGCACATTAGAAAGCGCTGCAAGCACACTGTCCGCCTCCAGGATGCGACCCGAATTCAAAAGGTATGCAACCTTCTCCAACAATAGCACAGCCTGATCGCTTACGCTCATAAGATCCAGCCTTAACCAGAGCGAATCGGCCTCCCGAAGCCCTCCACAGCGATAAAGGGCGATGACAAGTTTGGCAAGAATCAAGGTATCGTCAGGATTTCTTGTATTAAGCCTGCGCAACGAAACCACCGCACTTGAGTCCTCCCCTCCAGCGATCTTGTACTGGGCTAGGAGGAACTCCGCCTTTGCCATAAGATCCTCGTTCTTGCCCTCTCTCGTAAGCCGCTCCAAAAGATGCCTGCCCAGACGGAGGTGATCGATTAAACCCGCGCCCACGCCTGCCCAGTAGAGATAGGAATCCTTGCGTCCTGCCGGTCTTGCGTGCAACAGATGTTTAATGTCCTCTGGCTTGGCTATCTCGCGCTCAACCTTTGCCACTTCCTTGAAGAACTCGATCTCCTGGTCGTACTCGGCGTCCTGGAGTGCTGCCTGGAAGTTGTCGAACTCGTTGTACTGACGCAAGGCAAAGATAAGATCAAGGGAGCGCTGCCAGAGGTCTGCAGGCAAGGTGGAGAGTTCTTCTGCTATCTTGCGGTAAATTCTTAACGCTTCAAGGTTGCGACCACGAGCTTCTTCCAGGATAGCCAGCTCACGTGCTGCAAGGAAGTAAAGGGTATCGTGCGGAGCCATCGAGAGGATCAAGGAAAGTTTTGCCGCGGCATCCGTGGTATCAGCCTCGGCAAGGGAAAGTCGCGCAAGCTCAAAAAGCACAGGGTAGTTGTAAGGGCTTTGAGGACGTGTAAGGTAAAGCGTCTCCCAACCGCTCTGCGCAGTCAAGGTGTCTCCACGTGCAAGCTGAACATAGCCAAGAAGAAAGCTTATCTCCTCAGCGTAGCTACCTTCAGGGTAGTGGTCAAGGTAGTCAAGCGCCCTGTCGACCTTCTTCAGGGGATCGCGTATCTCGGTAACAAAAAGATGGTATAAAGCGTCCTCGACCAGTCGATTTTCAGGAAACTGCCAGTAAAGATTCTCATAACGCTCCCTCGCCCGATCCAGAAACTTCACCTTGCCGTCACGCAGGTACAGCCTTTCGTAAGATAATGCGGAGTAGTAAAAGGCCTGCGGTGTGGGGACCGTGTCGAGGAACGCAATCGCACCCTCGTAGTCCTTGGCGTCCTCAAAAAGGACTTTGCCTTTTTCAGAAGAACTTGTTGCCGCGATAAGCTTCTTTAGTGCCGCCTCTGCATCTTTAATCTCGAAGTATCTAAGGAGCTCGGCCTCACGGAAGGCCTCTGAGCGTTCTGAAGCAAACGGTGCGTGTGCAAGGTAATCTTCGTAGACCTCCAAAGCTTCTGCGAACCTTTCCTGCGAACCAAGCAGCCTTGCCCGTCTAAGGATCTCCGCCGAACGCACAAAGGGAGAGGAGATAAGCAGACGTTCGTAAAGTGGATAATGTTCTTTATCCGCCAGGATTTCAAGCGCACGCACGTACTCGTCATAGGTTCTAAACTTTGCTTCGGCCAGTGCCTTTGAATCGAAGTCCTGGCCTGCAAGCAAGCGAACCCGTGCCTCAAGCGAACGGTCGTATGAGGAAAAGGAAAGCCTTTTCTGCACCTCCTCGTATGTCTTTACTGCACTTCGGTTATTACCCAGGGCGGCATAGGATTCCGAAAGCGGCAAAAGCGCATCGTAGCGGCGCTGGTCTACCGCCGAGGAGTAAAACTCGACTGCATCTTCGTAAAGCGCGAAAGCCTCGAAGAGCTCTCCAAGGATGTAGGCTTCTTTGGCGGAGATCTGGGAGGGTCTTCCCATTGCAAGCCCTGCCTCAAGAGAGGAAAGGCTGTCGCCGCGTGAAAGCGTGGCCTCGATCTGAAGGGCTGCGATGGTGGCGGCAACCTCAGGATAGGTCTCCTCAAGATCGGCAAGATAGACACGCAAGAGATCGTAGCGCCCGGCGGCAAGAAGCATCTTCGCTCCTACCAGCCTGATGTCAGGGTCGTCTATACTCCTATATAGATCGCGCGCCTTCTCATACTCCTTTCGCTCCTCAAGCTCGGAAGCCAACCTCAACTTTACATCCTGTGAAAGCTCAAACCTAGGATAATCGGCAAACAAGGAGTAGGCCTTACCCGCCTGATTCAGTTCAAGTGCCGAGATAACCGCTTTCCCCAGCGCCTGCGGCGCAGGGTCTGGGGCGTCTCTAAGATGGCGCTCAAGATAGCGCAGCGCTTTGTCGTAGCGGGCAAGGGCAAACGCGGACTGCCCGGCAAGTAAAAAAGCGCTGTCCACCGCGTCGAACTCCGGCTCCAGAAGCAGCTGCTCCATCGCGTAGAGGGTTGGGCCATAAAGCCCGCTGCGGTAAGCCGCCACCGCCTGGTCAAAATCCTCCCGCAGTGTGGTGGCTATAAGAAGAAACAGAAGCGCGGTCATCTCGACTATGGCCCCTTTATGCCGTCAACATCCCGCCATCCACGCGTATAACCTGGCCGGTGATGTAGGAGGCGTCATCTGAACATAAGAAACGCACTGCCTTTGCCACATCCTCAGGGGTGCCGAATCTTTTAAGAGGAATCTGCGTAAGATAGGCGTCCTTTATATCCGCAGAGAGCACATCGGTCATCGGGGTCTGGATAAACCCTGGAGCTATGCAGTTTACGGTGATATTTCGCGCGGCAAGCTCTCTTGCCAGGGATTTGGAAAAACCTATGAGTCCTGCCTTGGATGCGGCGTAGTTGGCCTGCCCAACGTTACCCGTCTGAGCAACCACAGATGAGATGTTAACTATGCGCCCCCAGCGCGCCTTGAGCATGGGCCGCAGAAAGGCCTTGCAAACGTTGAACGCGCCTGTGAGGTTCACCTTGAGAACCAACTCCCAGGCAGCGGCGTCCATGCGCATGAAAAGGGTGTCACGGGTGATGCCTGCGTTGTTGACGATAACGGTGATCGGTCCCTCTTCTTTCTCGACTTTTGAGGCAATCTCAGTCATTTCTTCAAAGGAAGATACGTCGGTCTTGTAGCAGTGGGCCTTGCCGCCCTCTTTTTCAATCAGGTCTTTAGTCTCGGTAAGTCCTTCCTCGTTCAGATCCAAAAGCACAACCGGATAGGATTTAGCCAACTGGACTGCAATGGCCCGCCCGATCCCTGCCGCCCCGCCGGTTATCAAAGCTCGTCTTTCTTCGTTCAAAGCCCCTCCTAACGCAAAAGGGTCATCTTTGCTTTGTTTCGCTCCACCACCCTTGAACCCTCTAAGGTCTCAACTATATAGAAATAAAGCCCTGAGGCAACCGGCCTTCCTGCATCGTTCGTGCCGTCCCAGAAGGCGGTCCGGCTGTAGCGGCTTATCTCGGTAGGTCTCTCGTCAAGGATTCTAACCCGTTTGCCGGCAAGGTTATAGATAAGAACCCTGAAATCCGGATACTGGTCAGCGGCCTTTTCCTCGTCGGTCGGCTCGTAAACGATGGTTACCCGCTCGCGCTCGTGAACGTTGAAGGGATTGGGATAGGAGTAAACCCTACCAAGGAGCAGGACGCCAATCTCCAGTCTGGCCGTCATCACACTATCCGCCGGAGAGATCGCGGTAACCGATGCACCTGAGGGAGCGCCGTCGTAGAACCGGCTTGAGGGGATTGATGAGTTGTTGAACCCGAAGGTGTCATCTGCCCAGAGATCCAAAGCCCTGCCAGCGCCGGAGGTAAAGAGATAGTCCGGATCACCGTCCGCCTGCATTATACCGACCAGGGGATTCTCAAGGTCGCTGTTGGTTTCCTTAGATTCATCCACGTGAAGGATCAGGAGTCCGTCACCTGGAAGACCTTCATCGAAACCGATCCTTTGACGGTTCTCCACGAGAAAATACTCGCCTCGCCCCACGGATTCAAAGGACCAGTCAACACCCGAAGGGTTGGCAAAAATCCTGTAGGCCGAAGGGGACGCTGATGATGTGGGAAACCCTGCATTCTCGATCAGTTCTAATCTGTCTCGCTCAAGCGCCTCCGGCTCAACCCAGCCCAAAAAGTACTTGCACCAAGCACAAGGATGAACAGGTGAGGAACCCGGTGGATCTCCTGCCCAAGAACCCGAAGCCATAAGGCAGAAGTCGCCTAAACCTGCTTTTCCTGCATTAATGCCATCAGTTATATAGAGGTCGGGCAGGCCGAACCCGTGCCCCCACTCGTGACAGAAAACACCGATGTTGGATATCTCGTCCCGAGGTGGATCGGAAAGCTCTGGATTCATGGTGTATACATCTATCTTGACACCGTCGTTTGTCGGGTAAGCTCCCGGGCCTCCGTACTCTGCCCATCCTGAAAGGGAGAACTCGTGCGACCAGATGTCGTCTTCATCGCCTGTCTCCTCTGCACCGTAGCCAACATGTATGACTGTAAAGATATCAACGTAGCCGTCGCCGTCGTTGTCGTAGAGGGAGTAATCAACGTAAGGATCGCTTCGCTTGCACGCCTCATAGACTAATAGACCGGCGCTGCGATTATAGTCATTCCCTATTCCGTACTCGTTATTGGCGTAGTAGGTAGAGGAATGATCAGCCTCGTATGGCCCATAGACCTGACCGGTAAGATCAACCCTGCCGTATGAGACCTCATCGTAGTACTCATGGGCGGTACCAGACGGCCAGGGGCCTGCAAAAAGCATCCGCTGAAAATCTTCGTCGTCATAGGTGGCTTCCACATCGGTATACTCCATCAACACTACAGGGAAGCGCTTCGGCCCTTCAACCACCAGTACCCTCGTATCCTCGGATGGTGCAGGGAGTATGGCCTGATACCGGTTCAATCCCAACTCGCGATACCGCTCCCAAGCCTCATCCGAAAGCTCGACCCCGGCTCGCGGCGGCATCAACCACAGGAATGCAACTATAGCCACAAATAAGTGCATACAGGTTACTTCTTAGGCTGCTCCTTCTCCTTCATACTGCAGCGACCTTCAAAGAAGACGTTATCCTGGATCACAAGTCCCTTGCAAGTCACATCACCGGTTAGATTCGCTCCGGAATGCATCTCCACCTTGCCCTGCGAATAGATGTTGCCCTCTATCCTTCCGCCAATGAAAGCATCCCTGCAACGAATGTCCCCTTTAACGCGGGCACTCTCACCGGCAGTAAAGGTATCGGAGACCGTAATGTTTCCTTCGAGCGCCCCGTCAATCCGCAGGCTGCCCTTAGCCTTAACGTTTCCCGTAATTATCGTGTCCTTCCCAATCAAGGTATCCAGTTTGCCTTCTTTGTTACTCATATGCTCCTCCTTTGTATTCTCGTTTTAGGACGAAGAGGTTGGCGGGGTCTATGGGGGTTCCGTTATGCCGCACCTCAAAGTGCAGATGCGGGGCGCTTGAACGACCAGTATTACCCACGTAACCCACTATCTGATTCATCTTAACCCTTTCTCCCTTCCGCACTATCGCCGACTGAAGGTGGCCATAGAACGTCTCATAGTACTTCCCATGACGGATCTTAAGGTAGTTGCCGTAAAGGCTATCGTAGCCTACCTCTCTTACCACCCCATCAGCCGTGGCAAAAACAGGTTTCCCCTCCGAGGTTGCAAAATCGATCCCAGGATGATGCTTTGAGAAGGGCCGAGTAACCCGAAATCCAACCGTGGGCAAAACCTGGGGATAGAAACCCTCTATCTCCTCCTCTATCTGGGTGGAATCGAGATCGGATGTATCAAGGGTATCGGAGACCCTCTGAGGTATTATAGGTTTGTAGGCAAAGACAAGCTTGGTATAGTCTACCGTATCCGGGGCCTTCTCTATCCCAAGCATTATCCGCAGGCGCTTCAGTTCCTCCTTACCCTCTAAAAGCTCCTGCTTAACTTCAGGCAATCTGACAAGGGCGCTTTCAAGCTGAGCGGTACGGTTACGCAACGACTCCACCTCTGCCCAATCTATGAAGGTTTTGAGCGAGAAGACCAGCATGGCAATCACACCTAACACAAATCCCCCTATAGCAGAAAGAATCGCTATTACCGCAGAAAGCGAGTAGGTACGAGCGAACGAACGGTTAGAGTGACTTGTAGTAACGTGGATCGAGACACGCTTGGGGATTCTTGGAGTCATGACCTCACCTTGCCTTTTGCCAACCCTTGAAGAAGTTTACTCAAGGCTTCACAGTCAGAGCCTTCGACACGTTCTATACGTGAACCGGAGTAACGTACGCCCATCCCCAAAGTAATCGCCTGGATCCCAGTTCTGGCTAAGGTATCAGCAGCACTCTCCCCATCTGAGACAAGTCCCTTCTGAAGCTTGATACCGATATCAGAAGCAATCTTGGCAACCTCATCTACCCACAAAGACGGTGCGACGCTGTGCTGGGTTCGCAGTAAGATAACCGGGCCCTCCCCAAGCGAGTAACCCTCATTACCCTCATCACAGGGCAGGGCCTCAATAAGATAGAGACGTTCGATATCAAGATCCTCCAACGCAGCAGTAAGTCCTGTAAATTTCAGGTGTCTGCCGGTGTAACACACCAAAGACACTGCCTGATTCCCTTTGTTTGCCTTGCCTGCTATATCGAGGAGAAGTGCCGCTCCTACTCGATCGGCAAGCGCAGTAGCGAAGTAAGCACCTTTTGATGCTTCAAACTCCGCTTTGGGTACAAGGAACGTGCCCATCTCACCCTCGCCCTCGACCAGGCTCTCCGCACGCCAGGATTTCCCATCAGATTCCTTAAACACACGGTAACGATTGCCTCCTTCATCAACTGCCCATCCTTCGCCCAGTTTTTCATCCGCAGGAACCGACTTAAGGTGCAGGAATCCCTTCTTATCACGATGTTCAACAACCCAGCCGGGCTGATCAAGATGGGTGCAGAAGACCGGGTAAGGACCATCTCCCTTACGAGCGATCACATTGCCCAGGACGTCGGCAGTGACCTCAAGATTCGTTCCCTCGAGATGGGTCTTTACGATCTCTGCAACCCTTGACTCCCGACCGGTTGGCCCGAAAACCCTGCATAACTCCTGCAAAACTTCTTTATTCACAATTTAACCTCTCGCAGTCGCTCCGCGGCGGCCTTAACCAACTCTATTGTGTTTATTATATCCTTGAGGTGAGCTAATGCAACCGGTGTGTGTATGTAGCGGGCAGGTATGGCTACGACCGCGGCTCCCAAGGCTTTAACCCGGACAGCGGCTCCGGCGTCCGTGCCACCTACCAGAGGACGCTTAAACTGCCAGGGGATACCATCGCGCTCTGCGGTCTGGCAGAGGAGTTCAACCAGACGCTGGTTGGCAACAACGGTTCGATCAAGTATGGTTATCACCGGCCCCTTGCCCAAGAAAGGTCTGCGTGCAACATCTGCGTCCGTAGGGAGATCGCAGGCACCGGTGCCTTCAAGAACGATCATGATGTCAGGCCGAACCCTGGCAGCAGCAATACGCCCGCCGCGAAGCCCCATCTCCTCCTGAACACTCCAGACAAAGGTTGCTGGGAAGCGGAACTCATGCTTTATTAACTCAGCCATCATGTAACATCCTGCACGATCGTCGAACGCCTTAGCCTTCAGGATATCGCCTTGCTGCTCGAAGAGGGTATCGAACCAGATCGGATCGCCAACATCAACAAAGCGTTCAGTCTCAGACCTTGAAGAAGCCCCTATGTCTACGCGCAAATCAGATAGAGGCGTCACCTCCTTGCGCTCCTCCTTATCTGACAAGTGAAACGGTTTTATCCCGATAACGCCGCAGATTGCGTCTTTGCCTATCCTCACCCTCTTTGCAGGAAGAACTCTAGGATCGATCCCGCCAAGTGTCATAAACTTTATGAATCCCTCGTCGTCGATGCGCTCAACCATCAGGCCGACTTCGTCGGTGTGGGCGGTGAACATGAGATGAGGGCCTTTCTTGCCCTTTCCCTTGGTCATAAAGAGGTTGCCTAAGGAATCAACGTGCACCGACTCGGCGTATGAGCCGACCGCCTTGATCAGTATCTCGCGCACCGCATCCTCGTGACCAGACACGCCTGGAGCATCACAGAGTTGCTTCAGGAGCTCCATAGATCCTCCCTTTGAAGCGCTGCACTGAGGAGCTTGAGCGATGACTCCACATCGTCCAGATCAACAATCTCAACCGGAGAGTGCATGTTGCGAAGGGGAATGGAAAGAAGGATCGTGGGGATTCCCTTCCCTGAAATGCTCAGTACATCTGCCTCGGTTCCTGTGAAACTGGTCAAAGGCTCAAGTGAATAGGGAATTGAAAGTTCTGAAGCTATAGATCGCATGATCGCCAGATGTGATTTTGATAGGATCGGTCCCACACCCAGGGTAGACCCCTTGCCCAGAGGAAAGGCGGAGTCCTTGACTTCGTGATCAGTCCCAAAGGTAGTGTCAACGACCACGGCGAACAAAACGGATTCACCTGATTTGTAGGCGCTTCGACCTGCAAACCCAGCACCGAACATCACCCCTTCTTCCTGGGTGGATGCAAAGAAACGTATACGACCGGGAAGTTTTTTTGAACCAAGTGCCTCGGTCACGAGCAGCGCGAGGAAGACACCGGCCTTATTGTCAAGCCCCACCCCTGTGACCCGTGAACCAAGGAGCGCCAGAGGCTCAAGCCGCCATGTGCAGACAGTGCCCACAGGCACAAGCCTCTTAACCTCTTCTCCAGGTAATCCCACGTCCACATAGAGCTTCTCGGAAGGTATGGGGGCCTTTTGTTCCTCTTCTGAAAGGAAATGAGGCGGCCGCATCCCCACTACCCCTACGAGTTCACGCTTACCCCGGACCGTGAGCTCCTGAGAAGGAGCGATCCTGGGGTCTATACCAGGCATCTTAAGATAGATGTAGCCCTCGTCATCGATGCGATCCGCTACGAAGGCAACCTGATCGATGTGTACTGAGAAGAAGGCAAGCTTATCGCCCTCTCCCAACCCCCAGGAAAGACCTGCAGGGCCAAGGTCTTGCGCTTTGATTCCATGAACGTCAAGGTATTTGACGAGAAACGCCTTCATCCGCTCCTCGTGACCTGAAGGCGAGGGGATCTGCAAAAGATCAAAGAGCAGCTCGCGATTCATCTGGATCGGAACCACTCCAGAAGACGATTAAGCTCGTCCTCGTTGGCGTAGCGCAGCTCGATCTTTCCTCCTTTCCGGCTTCGCACCACCCGCACCTTGATACCCAGCTTCTCACTGATAAGCTCCTCTGCAGCCGCGGCAATACCATCCTTTCTTTTGCGCCGCTGTGGCATCTTGACCTTCGCCGCCGAGCGCGCTATCTGCTCCACCGCCCTCACGGTAAGACCCTCGGCTACGATGCGGTCGCAGAGCTTGTCTACAAGCGAAACAGATGCGATCTGAAGGAGTGCACGGGCATGACCTTCGGTAATGCGGTCTTCCTCAAGTAACTTTCTAGCCTTGCGCGGAAGCCCCAGAAGCCTGAGGGTATTGGCCACGGTCGAGCGATCCTTTCCCACCACCTTGGCCACATCCTCCTGGCTCATCCCGAACTCATCCGCGAGCTGTTTGTAGGCGAGCGCTGCCTCTATTGGATTGAGGTCTTCACGCTGCAGGTTCTCAACCAGAGCCAGGGCAAGCATCTGGCGATCAGTAGCCTTTCGGATGATTGCCGGGATTTCGGCAAGGCCTGCAAGCTCTGCGGCCTTCAGGCGTCTTGAACCGACCAGAAGCTGGTAGCTCGTGCCCTTGCGCCTGACCACGACAGGTTGAAGCATCCCGTGTTCTTTGATGGATGCAGCAAGCTCAGAGAGCTTCTGGCCTGATATCTTGCGGGGCTGATATGGGTTGGTGGCGATAAGCTTGATCGGTATCCTAAGGGCCTCCCCTTTCGCTTCTCTTGGTGCAGCTGGGATAAGGGCGTCTATACCCTTGCCCAAAGCCTTCCTAGCCACGGCCAATCACCTCGCTTGCAAGCTCCAGATAGGCTTGCGCGCCGCGGGAGTTGATGTCGTAGTGAAGGATGGTCTGGCCGAAGCTGGGTGCCTCGGCAAGTCGCACGTTGCGGGGAATTACGGTGTCAAAGACCTTATCTTGAAAATACTTGCGGACCTCTTCTGCCACCTGCTCGGAGAGGTTGGTGCGTACGTCGTACATGGTCAGGAGCACCCCGAAGATCTCAAGCCCGGGATTAAGTGAAAAACGCACCCGATTCAGGGTATCCAGCAGCTTGCCTATACCTTCAAGCGAGTAGTACTCGCACTGAACAGGTATAAGCACACCTTCAGCGGCAACCAGAGCGTTCACGGTCAAAAGCCCCAATGAGGGCGGAGCGTCCATGATGATGTAGTCGTATTGAGAATCCAGGGGCGCAACCGCCTCACGCAGCCTTGAGGCACGCAGCTCGGTGTCCACGAGTTCGATCTCAAGCCCTGCCAGATCAATAGAAGCGGGGATGATATCCAGGAACCTGACAGCGGTTGGACGGATAGCCTCACGCACGCGGCCAGGTTCGTTCAATACCTCGTATGTGGAAAGCTCAAACTCGCGGCTGTCTATCCCAAGGCCCGAGGTGGCGTTGGTCTGAGCATCGGCATCAACCAGAAGCACATGCTTCTCTGCAACCGCAAGTGCTGCCGAGAGGTTGATCGCGGTGGTGGTTTTTCCAACCCCGCCCTTCTGATTGACGATTGAGATCCGCCTCATCGGTTATGTTATTTAATCCTCACCGTTTGTCAATAAAGAGTGTCCCTTGAGCTCGTGGAGGCTGAGAAGCTCCTCAAACGTCATCTCTTTCTGTTCGCCGGTGTGCATGTCTCGCAGGATAAATCGAGCCTTGGCGATCTCATCCTCCCCAATGATCAGCACCCTTTCTGCGTTGCGTGCATCGGCGCGCTTGAGCTTTCTGGAAAGCCCACCGGAGCGGAACTCGGCCTGGACAGAGATCCCTGCCTGGCGCAGCTTGAAGATGAGTTCGAGAGCGTAAGCCTGGGCTTTATCGCCCAGAGGAAGGACTAAAAGCGGGATGGATGCCCCGGAGAACTCAAATATATCCTCTCCCCTGCTGGTAAGGAGTGCGCGTTCGATGCCGAAGGCAAAGCCTGTTGCAGGGGTGGGTGGACCGCCAAGCTCCTCGGCAAGGTAGTCGTAACGACCGCCGCCGCACAGCGTATCCTGAGCACCAAGAAGCGTGGACTTGAACTCGATCACCGTTCTGGAGTAGTAGTCGAGCCCCCGAACCATTCGCTCGTTCTCTCCGAAGGGAATCGAGAACCGCCCAAGGCCCTTCTTCACTGCATCAAAGTGTTCCTTACACCCCTGACAGAGGTGCTCACGCTGAGATGGAGCGGACTTCAGAACCTCCTGGCAGCTGGCAACCTTGCAGTCGAAGACCCGCAAAGGGTTGCGTTGCGTGCGCAGTTTGCAGTCCTCACAGAGTTCCTTCTGGTGTTCTGTGAGAAATCGAGTCAGCTTCTCGGTATAGCCGGGCCTGCACTCGCGGCAACCGATGGTATTAAGCTCCAGATACATCCCCTCTATCCCCATCTCGGTGAATAGATCGTAGCCGAGCTTGATAAGCTCCACGTCGGCCTCAGGCTCTGCCTCACCAACAATCTCGGCACCTATCTGGGTGTGCTCGCGATAGCGACCCTTCTGCGGCTTGTCCTGGCGGAACATAGTCATCGAATACCAGAGCCGGATGGGAATCTTAAGGTGATTCTCAAGGATAGCTCGCATCACCGACGGCGTGCCTTCAGGTCGCAGTGCCAGATCGCGTCCGCCCATATCGGCAAATCGGTACATCTCCTTGATCACGATGTCCGAGGCCTCGCCTGTGGAGTGCTGGTAGAGCTCGTATTTTTCGAAAGTGGGAGGAAGTATGGGGAAGAACCCTGCCCGGCTGAACTTGTCATGGACTAACTTCTCAAGTTCCCGCCTCGCTAATGCCTCGCGCGGCAGGACGTCTCGCGTGCCTTTAACCCGTTCGTAGCGCACGTCTCCTCCTTGCAAATCCTATAAAGAATCCAGCGACGATGCCTGCCTCGTTGGCCGCAAGATCAAGCACAGCAACATCCCTCTGAGGTGCGAGGAACTGCAGGAACTCGCTGGCCGCGCCGAAGACAAGGGCTATCAAAAGTCCCCACCACCCTAAGGATCGGGCGGAGAGGTATCCGAGATAGGCGAAGGCGACGGCATGAAGCACCTTATCCAGCGGGAACTTCTGAGGCAGGGCTTCTCTACCTGGAATGAAGGAAAGGGCGATCAGGAAAAGCCCCCACACGATAAGGTAGATGTAATAACGCCGCATTCTATCCCCTTATGATCTCCTTGATGCGCATAAGCCGCGTAAGGTTGCCGCGCTCCATCTCGGAGAGCTTGAGTTTGATGAAGGAGATGGTCTCGGCGGTATTGGGTATCACCACGTACTCAAGCGCGTTGACCCGGCGGCGGGTACGCTCGATCTCGGAGGCCAAAAGCTCAAGCGCCTTTTCCTTCTCGGCTAAAAGCACCATCTTCTCCAAAACCGCATAGAGAGACTGTAAGGCCAAATCCAGCTCGCCTGAGGTCTCAAGGAATCCGTAACAGCGGATGCGGCCTTGAAGTTTCGGCTTGAAGATAGGGACCTTCACGTTCAGGATGCGGCGGGTGCCGGCTTCGATGGAAAGCTTTACCGCAGGGAGCGAGGTGGCGATGTCTGTAGCCTTCGGATCGCGCTGAGCCTTGGCCAACGCGTAACGGGCAGAGGCTTTTCGCAGTGATGCCTCCACCTCTCTACGCATATCCCTGATCTCATCTACCAACGAGTAAACGTTGCGCATAAGCTCCTCGAGCTTGTCTTTTAGGAGCTTGTATCCCCGCTCGGCGATAGCTAATCTGCGGCGCAGTTTTAGAAGCTCCATGCGAGTAGCGTTAACGTTAAGACGCATGCTTCTCCTCCGACTTCTTAAACTTGGCCGCTGCCTTGTCGTAGTACTTAACAAGGTTTTCGTCGCGCACGCGCTTCATCTCGGCACGGGGAAGCATGATCAAAAGCTCCCAGCCCAGATCAAGGGTCTCGGAGATGGTTCGATCCTCGTATTCGTCCTGAGAAACGTAGCGGCGCTCAAAGGACTCGGCGAAGCCCATGAACTGCTTATCGATGTCGGTCAAAGCGGCCTCGCCCAGGATCACCGCAAGCTCGGCCGCCTCCTTGCCGCGTGCGTAGGCCGCATAAAGCTGGTTGAACAGGTCGGCGTGGTCCTCACGTGTCTTTCCCGCCCCGATCCCTTTGTCCTTAAGTCGGGAAAGGGACGGAAGCACATCCACCGGCGGTGAGACGTTCTTGTGGTGCAGTGTTCGTGAGAGGATAATCTGCCCCTCGGTGATGTAACCGGTAAGGTCAGGGATAGGGTGGGTCTTGTCGTCCTCTGGCATGGTGAGGATGGGGATCAGGGTTATAGAACCCTCCGAACCTTTGATGCGGCCCGAGCGTTCGTAGATGGTGGCGAGATCGGTATAAAGATAGCCGGGGTAGCCGCGCCTGCCCGGGATCTCCTTGCGGGCAGCCGAGATCTCACGCAGGGCCTCGCAGTAGTTTGTGATGTCGGTAAGAATCACCAGAACGTGGTAGTCCTTTGTAAAGGCAAGATATTCGGCAGCGGTAAAGACAACTCGAGGCGTAGCGATACGCTCGATCGCCGGGTCGTCTGCCAGGTTTAGAAACAGTACCGCACGCTCCAGAGCACCGGTGCGGCGGAAGTCGTCGATGAAGAACTGCGCCTCCTCAAAGGTGATGCCCATGGCGCCGAACACCACCGCGAACTCCTCCTCTGCGCCAAGTATCCTTGCCTGCCGCACGATCTGCGCGGCCATCCGGTTGTGAGGAAGACCGGAACCTGAGAAAAGAGGCAGCTTCTGCCCGCGAACCAGGGTGTTCAGACCGTCGATGCAGGAGATGCCGGTCTGGATGAACTCGTTCGGGTAGCTGCGTGCGTAAGGGTTGATGGGCAGGCCGTTGATGTCGCGGAACTCTTCAGGGATCAAAGGAGGAGAGCCATCGCGGGGGCGACCGAGTCCATCGAAGACGCGGCCGAGTAGTTCTTCAGAGACGCCCAAGGTAATACCCTTACCCAGGAAGCGCACCCTTGTCTGGCCTATCCCGATACCAGCCGAACCCTCAAACACCTGAATAAGTGCCTTGTCCTGGTTTACCTCGAGGACACGTCCCCTACGGCGCTCACCGGAGGGAAGGAATATCTCAACAAGCTCCTCGTACTTGACGCCCTCAACCCCTTCGACCAAGAGGAGCGGCCCGGAGACCGAGGTGATGGTCTGGTAATCAATAATCCCTCTTAGCTTCTGTTTGGATGCCGTCTTCTCAGTTTTTGTTGAGGGTGTTTTCTGGGAAGTCATGAGGTCACCTCCTCCTTCCTCTTGAGAGAAGAGATGGCTTCAACAACTTCCTCCTCGATCTTTGGTATCCGCTCCCGGTCTCCCTCCGGTATGTATCTGGTGCGTGCGATCTTTTCACGAACCGGCAGTTCGATGAGGTCGTCCAGATCTGCACCGGCATCAAGCGCCTTACGGGCTTCCCGGTAGTAGCGAAGCACTGCTGAAAGCATCTTCGCCTGTTTATCAAGACTCGCATAGGTGTCGATCTCGTGGAAGGCGTTCTGGTGCAAAAAGTCCTCACGGATGGAGCGCGCCGCCTCCATGATCAGCCGCTCCTTGGGCGAGAGCGCGTCGATTCCGATCAAGCGAACAATCTCGGCAAGCTCATCTTCTTCCTGCAGGAGCCGCATCGCCTCTTTTGAGTCTTCAAGAAACTTCGCACCCAGGGTCTCGCGGACGGATTCAGCAACCGAGGGGGTGTAGAGGGAGTAGGAGCGGAGCCACGAGATGGCCGGGAAGTGCCTGGCATACGCCAGATTCGCCTCAAGCGACCAGAAGACCTTGACCACGCGCAGGGTCGCCTGAACCACAGGGTCTGAAAGGTCGCCGCCCGGAGGGGATACAGCCCCGATCACGGATAAGGCACCGCGGCGGTCATCAGAACCAAGGCATTCCACCAGTCCTGCACGCTCGTAGAACTCGGCGATGCGGGCTGAAAGGTATGCAGGATAGCCTTCCTCGCCCGGCATCTCCTCTAATCGGCCTGAGATCTCGCGCATCGCCTCGGCCCAGCGGGAGGTGGAGTCGGCCATAAGGGCTACCGAGTAGCCCATATCGCGGAAATACTCAGCGATGGTGATGCCGGTGTAGACCGAAGCCTCACGCGCGGCCACAGGCATGTTGGAGGTGTTGGCGATCAAAACGGTGCGCTTCATCAAAGGCTCGCCCGACTTGGGATCGGCTAACTCTGGGAACTCGATCAGAACGTCGGTCATCTCGTTGCCGCGCTCCCCGCAGCCCACATAGATGATCACCTCAGCGTCCGCCCATTTTGCAAGCTGGTGCTGGATAACGGTCTTGCCTGACCCGAACGGGCCGGGAACACACGCCGTCCCGCCCTTACAAAGCGGGTAGAAGGTATCGATCACCCGCTGACCCGTGGAGAGTATCTCATACGGCGCGTGCTTGCGCTTGTAAGGACGAGGGCGTCGCACAGGCCAGCGCTGCATCATGGTGAGGTTGACTTTCTTTCCATCTTTATCCTTGATGACGGCGACGGTATCTTCGACCGTGAACATGCCTTTTTTAATCTCTACAATTTCACCGGAAAGATCGGGCGGAACCATGATTCGGTGCTCGATGAGCACCGTCTCGGAGACCGTTCCCAGAATATCACCGACCGTAACCTTCTGGCCTTTCTTTACCTGCGGCACGAAGTTCCACCTCCTCTCGCGGGGAAGTGCAGGAATCTCAACGCCGCGTGAGATGAATGATCCTGTCCGGGCAGCGATATCTGAAAGCGGTCTCTGAATACCGTCGTAGATGGCCGCCACGAGTCCGGGACCGAGCTCCACCGACAAAGGATCGTGGGTAGGATAGACCGGCTCACCCGGCCCTATGCCGCCCGTGTCCTCATAGACCTGGATGGATGCCCGCTTGCCCTCAAGGCCAATAATCTCTCCAATCAGGCGTTTTTCCGAAACCTTTACCACGTCATACATCCGTGATGTTCCCATGCCCTCGGCAACAACCAAGGGACCTGAGACCTTCAGGATGCGACCGACATCTTCGGCTCTGTTCACTTAACCTCCAGGTAGACGTCCACTCCTATTGCCTTTTTTATGAGTTCTCTTACCCGCTGCATGGCGTAGCGTTCCTCTTCTCCCACCGAGGGGATGGGAACAAAGGTCGGAAACATTCTACCTTTACGCTTGAGAAGAAAATCGCGCAGCAGAGGATAGAACCCTTCTGCGTAGAATACGATCTTATAGTTACTTAAAGCAAGCTCCCTGGCTTTCTCCAAAACACTCGACTCATCGGCCCTTGCCTCTCCTAATCCTACAGCACGAAAGGGCTCGGTAAGCTCACGAGGCCCTAGGATGCAAATCTCAGTCAAACCAGGCAATTGACTTCCTTACGGTTAGAGCTTCCAACCTGTAGCGTAATCCGGTGACTACACGCCGGATATTGCTTCTCTCCTCTCTCTTGGTGAGCGCATAACCCACCAGCGGCTCGTAGCCGAAGGTAAGACGCCGGGCAGAGAGAAGAAACTCAAGCTCTCTCTCCTTCATCCGACGCTCAAGCAGCAGAAAACTCTCCGGCACCCCACGCAATCCATCCCCCAGGTGAGCGTACTGGTCAAGTTGCGGAATCTGGCTCATCCAACCCTCCTTGCCCGCATCCCACCAAGCCTTGAAGCGATCCAAGGCAACAGCCCCGTAGGGCAAAAAGTATCTTAAGAACTCCTCCCATTCTTCCTCAGCCACCTTAAGCCGCAGGAAGGTCAAAAGGTTGGTAAAGTCCACCTGCAGAGAAAGCAAGGCTGTCAGAAACGAGTATCCCTTGCTCATAAGGTGCTGACGTTCGATGATTGCTCTATCCAGAATAAGATCGATGCTTGCAGGATCAAGCTCCTCGTAGTTGGCGGCAATAACCTTACCTGTTGGTTCGGCGAGCCAATCCGGAACCTCACTTGCCTCCCCCTCGATGAACCTTGAGAACTCCTCTGCAGACGGCGAACCCTCGGAGATAAACACCTCATCTGCGATCTGGGCTCCGTAATAACGTCTAAGTGCAAACTTGAGGTTGCTTACAAGATCAGGGGCAAGGAAGAACTCAAGGATCGGTTCCTCCTCAAGGTAGCGGCGGAAGAACGCCTCCTCTTCGGCAGCGGCACGCATGAGCATGGTATCGGCATCCTCGGCACGGGTCTCTCCGTAAGGGGTATCTGCCAGGGCGGAGATGATCTGGTTCTCGTTTTTAGAATCAATCAACCGATCGAGGAGCGAACGGGTAAGCATCCGAGCCTCACGTG
Source organism: Candidatus Stahliibacteriota bacterium (assembly GCA_004375895.1). Lineage (GTDB taxonomy): Bacteria > Hydrothermota > Tepidihabitantia > B3-TA06 > B3-TA06 > B3-TA06. The sequence goes on along the minus strand of SOJW01000070.1, from coordinate 29,906 downwards.
AGCGCACCCGACCGATAGCAAACGCATACCTCGGGTTCTCAGAAGGGGTATAAGCGACCATGTCTTGCGATTATACCGAGGCCGTATCAAGTGTCAACCTTTCACCTCACGCGTACGTTTGACGTCCGCGTGGGGACCCCGAATAGACACCTGAATGAGGGAATAAATGAATGCAGGAAGGGTATTACAAGACAAAGGAGGTCAAGATGGAACGTAAAGAACCTCGTTCTCTCCGCGATGGAGCTACCCAACGCATCCAGTTGGGGGTGATTGGGGCTCTGGGAATCGTTATCGTTCTCTTTGTCTTTCTAGGCAATGTGAGATTAAAACCTGCAGATATAATCGCAAACCCGACACAAATAATTCCATTGGACCCCAGCAAAGTTGATCCTGACCCTATCGAGCCGCCCAAGGTAGACAACAAGGTTGCAGAGATAACAAAGGCCGAAAATGACGAGACAGCCGATACCACCCTGCCAGGCATCAGCGTGGATTTTGACGAACCTATTGGAAGCGACCGCATCAAACGGAGTTTCGAGGACGTGCCTATCCCTCCGGTTGACGCAAAGAAACCAAAGCTCCTTGGGGAGCTCGCGGTCACCTACCCTGAGCGCATGATCGCAATCGAGGCCGAAGGACTGGTGATCGTAGGGGCCGCATTGGATGAAGAGGGGCGCGTTTTCGACACCCGAGTTCTAAAAAGCTCAGGTTTTGCGGAACTGGACAGTGCAGCGGTGCAAGCGGTTCGCGATGCCCACTTCAGCCCGGCGATGCAGCACGATAAGCCTCTGGCCGTCAAGATATCCGTGCCTGTCCGCTTCAGCTTAAGAGGTAACTAAAGGAGGCTTAAAATGAAGCTTTTAGCAGCAATCATACTTGTCTTTGCCACAACCGGCGGGGACGAAGCGCTCGTCCACAGCATCCCCAGCAAGGTAAGTGTCCTCAACTACGTTCAGGCCGAGAACCTGCGCATCTACCCATTGACATATTCCGGCTCGTCCAAGACGTTCATGACCCTTAAGACCGCGCTGGAGAAGGACCTCATTGTGGTCAAGGAAAAAGGCGACGGAGACGTTAATACCGTTGTTATAAAAAACAAAAGCAACTCCACAATCTTTGTGATGGCTGGTGAAGTCATCAAAGGCGCAAAGCAGGATAGAATGATCGAAAACGACCTCCTGATCCCGCCGGAATCGAAATGGATAGAGGTTGCGGTCTACTGCACCGAGCATGGACGCTGGCATGGAATCTCCAAGGAGTTTGCCGCCGCGGACATAAACGTCTCCCCTTCGGTACGCGCTAATGCACGCAAGAAAAAAAGTCAGTCCGAGGTCTGGGCAAAAGTCGCAGAGAACCAACAGGATGTGATGGGCGGCACCTCAGGGACAGGAGCATTCGCACACATCTACGACTCCAAATGTTATCAGGACAAACGCGACACCTACTACAAGAAGCTGAAAAATCTCCCGGATCAACATTCCTCAATGAAAGGCGTGCTTGTCTGCGTTGGCGACGACATCGTATGCGTGGATCTGTTCGGCTCCCACACCGTTCTTGCAGACCTCTGGCCAAAGCTGCTTGACTCATACATCGTGGAGGCGATGCGAGGCTTGAGAAAAGGCAGTGTATCCTTATCAGAAGCAAAGGAATTTATTGCCGAGTACCGTAAGGTTGATCTTGAGGACGAGTATACCCCGGGAACAGGTGACTTATACGAGATTGGTTCCTACGACGGCAAAGGTTCGACGTTGGTCTACAAAGGGATTTTGGTGCACACCGATCTCTTTCCGGATTAAGTAAGTCACCGTCCAGCGGAGGTTATGGAGTCGGCCTTTGCGGGCGGTCCCTCCTGAAGCAAAGACTCCGCGTAGCGAGCATGGGCGCCGCGCGAGCGGCGCCTTTTAGTCAAAACATGCTACAAACTCGTCAGGTTTACATTGCACTCGTCACAAAAAAGCTGGTCAAAAGGTGGTCAAAAGCTACCCAAAAGATGGTCAGAAGGTGGTCAAAATTAGAGTGATTTGGGAAGTTCTCTGGGTTTTTTGTCATTGCGAGGTTGCTCCCAGCAACCGAAGCAATCTATTGCCTTCGGATTGGGTTGCGAGAAGGAAATGCTCCTTTGATTGAGATTGCTTCGACTTCTGGGGGAAGTCTCGCAATGACACCCCCTCCTTTGTCCTACCAGACGGTGGCACTTCGTCCCCCATCAAGGGGGAGGTAATTATATGCTCCTTTTTACCTGGCGGTAAAAAGATCGCAGTATAGAACTGTCCTAGGGGTCCCCGCGGCGTTACGTAGTAACGGCGTGGGGTAAAAACCCCTTCCCCCGACGCTTCGCGTCGACCCCTCCCACCAGGGGAGGGGAAAGGTTAATAGGCGGGCTATATTCCCTCTCCTACTGGGAGAGTGGCAGGGGTGAGGGATAAAAATCACGGGCCGACCTGACATCCGAAGGGGACGCGCTGAGGTCGGTACCTATGTAGTATTACGGCTTCCCAAATACAGCATCAAAAATTATTTTTATTAGTACCAATACAACCCCAACTCCCGAAATAATAAGCGCAATAAGAGCCTTGCGGTCCGCCCTTTCAGCTATAGCCTGGCGGTTTTCATTCTCTTTCTTTCTTTCAGTATATTGAGCTCGAGTTTCATTAGGGAAACGAGCACCCCTTGACCAACCTGAACAATTTTCTATTTCCTTTATATATTTTGAAGCTTCGAACCATTCACAATATATGATGCTACCTCGTCTCGATTCTCCTTGACTATGACCTTTCCAATCACAATTGGAACAATTGCCTACTAAAACACTAGCCATGTTATTTAATTACTTTTTGGGAATCATACGTTTCATGTCTTTCACATATTCTTCAAGGTATTCTACTCGTTGTAACCAAAAATCCTTGTCATACGTTTTTAGGTGCAAAGGCACAACAGGGAGTAAGCTGATGTCGAAGAATTCTATGTGTGCTAGTGCGGTATCTACCCTATACTCATTCTCATGGTCCTGGAGATTTTTTAGACCAAATACGATTGGCGATCCATCTTCTCCATATCCAGGGTCCAACTTACCAACGGTGATTCCAAAACCAGCTTCAATCAACCCTGACGCCGGTATGAATCGCCCAACCACACCGCTTTCCTCTTTGAGCACTATGCGTTCTTTAACTATAACTATAGCATATTCACTGGGTTGGAAGGTATAAGGCCCATCTGATACTAAGTCATGTGTCTTCATTTTAGACTCACCTTTAATCCAATACATGATTGCGCTTGGTGTTAGCCTGTATTGTGCAATCTGTAACTGCTCATCATTCAAAGGGGGGGTCATGTCTATCCTTCCCTCTTTAATCGCCTTTTTTATGAGCATGTTATTCATGAGATTACCGAACATTATTCCTCCTTGATATCAGGATTGTGTCAATCTGACCATTATAATTAGTTTGAGGGGCCGACTTTCAGACCAGCCCCTATCGATTTTCTAGACATACTCGTGGTGCTTATGAGGACTATAGGAACAACTACCCCCTGATGCAGTTTGACTGAAATGACCACAGAATTTGCACCGGTAGCCTTTTTCGTCCTTAGCTTCGATGTACTCATGGGTTCTGTGTGGACTGTGTGAGCAACTACCACCTGATGCGGTTTCGCTGTAATGTCCACAATATTTACATCTATAGGCCATTTAACCACCTCGCTGGTTTCTTTTCAAACCTCGTGGCAATATTCCACGTTTTGGGAAAGGCCCACACTATTTTCACAGCGTTTCATCTCCCTTTTTTAACCACAGGTCTCACTGACGTTAGCCGATACCAACTTGATGGAATCGATATCGATAATGGTTATTGTTTCACCCTTTTTAGCATTGTGCGTCTTGCAAAGCGGAACAATGTACCAGCTTTTGTCAGTAGAACTGTCTTTCTGGACATGCGCTCCTACTTCCGGCTTGTTATAACAGTTTACTTCAGGACAGTAAGCGGGAAGCGTCTGCTCACTGAAATTCTTCCAGTGGTCAAGCCAACTACCGCATTTGCATGTCTTCTGACTAGTGCCATTGATATTTGTTACTTTCACGTTGCCTCCTTGATTCATAGATAGTAATCATTTTCTTTTTTCTGTCAAGCCCCTCTTATCAACAATTTAATCCGTAAAAAAATTGGAGTACTAAAAGAACAACCACCACACGCCTAGCGCTATCCCTGCCAAAACCACGACCGAGGGCAACAGCCACTTGTAAACAGAAACCCAGCTTGCCTTGAAGTACTCGCGGGAGAATGCCAGACACAGGTGGGCCGGTGAAAGAAGACAGCCCAGGAATCCGGACACGTAGGCAAGCATTATCAATCCCGGCTGGTCGGCAATAAACGGCCCCAGAAGGGGAAAACTTACCACAACGTAGGCCTGGTTCCACCCCACCAGAAGCCCCACCGAAAAGGGCAAGCCTGTCACCAGAAGAATGAGAAGGGCAGAAGATGAGCTCTCAAGAAGCTTTCCAAAACCGTCAAGGGCGGTGCTTGCAGCAAGCATCTCTCTGAAGAACATCACCGCCACCAGAAGGGTAAGCACCCGCCAGTCGAGGGCCCCCAAGAGCAGCCGCCAGGCATCGCGCACAGGCAGACGGTAGATAACCCAGGCAAAAACCACCACCGCAAACATCAATATGGACAGAGGAAACCGGGAAGTGATCCTGCCGGCAGGGGAGCCCTCAGGAACGAAGTGCTGGATTGCAAGCAGGGCTGCGATAAGCAGCACAATTGCCAGCACAGGGAATGTTCCGTAGATTATATCCTTAAAAGCCAAGCGGGCCTTGCCCTTAGCACGTTGGGGACGAACCCGGCGGCGCTTGACAAAAGTAAAAAGAACAACCGCTCCAATAGAAATAGCCGCGATGGTCATAAACGACTGGTTTGCAATGAAGTGGCGGTAGCCGATCCCCAGAATAGCCATGCCCAGGATCACCGGCGGATAAAGCGGCCAGAAATACTCCCAGATGTGGCGGAACCAGTAGTTGAGGTAGGTCAGGAGACCGGGGGCGATCGCGTGAGGCCTGGCCTGTTCTTCGACCATGGGTGCGGTCAAGAGCGCCCCGCCGGGCATGGGCAAAAGGCCAACGAACATGGGAGCACTAACGAGACCGACTCGTGAGCCGCGCAGAAGGTACTCCGTCCCTGTGGCGAATCGAGCAAGCGCGCCGGTTTCCCGCATCATCCGACCAAGCAAGGTTATAAGGTAAACCACCACCAGAAGGTTGATGGTGTGGAAACTTATAAGGCTTGAAAGAAAGGTCTTGCCGATCTCCAGCACAGGCATGGGAAAAAGTATACCTATAAGAATTGCGCCTGCGGCAATGGCAACAGATATGGGAGCGCGGATTACCATAAGGATAACGACCAGGGCAAAAACAGCGGCAAGCTTAAGGATCACTTCAAGGGCAGGAATATCTGGCGTTTATTGGATTCGGGATGGCGTCCTTCGATCGGCCTTATGCCCCAGTAGCGTTGGACCAGATCAGGGGTAAGCAGGTCGTCTGGTTTCCCGTCCTCTACGAGCTGGCCCTCTGCAAACACAAGCATGCGCTGCGAGACAAGTGCTGCCTGGTTAAGATCATGAGCCACGAGCACAACGCTCATACCCTCACTGTGAAGCTCACCGAGCAAAAACAGAACCTGCTGCTGATGTGAAAGATCAAGGTGGTTCAAAGGCTCGTCAAGCACGATCACCGACGGCTGCTGAACTAACGATCTTGCTATGACCGCCAGTTGGCGTTCACCTGATGAGATGTTGTTGATCCCTTTATCCGCGAGATGGGAGATTCCCAGGCGATCGATGGCCTGACGGGCAAGGGCGAAGTCGGATGAGTGATAGCGCTCCAGCGGTTTAAGATACGGATGACGCCCCTGCAGTACGGTTTCGAGAACGGTAAAATCCAGAGCAAAGTAACTCTCCTGGGGAACGTAGGCGATTCGCTGCGCAAGCTCCCTGCGGGGGTAGGAAGAAAGTAGTTGTTCTTCAAATAAGATTCTTCCGGCATGCGGTTCCAGCAATCGTGCCAGAAGTTTTATGAACGTGCTCTTGCCCGCGCCGTTGGGTCCTACCACAGAGCAGAACTCCCCGCGTCCGATAGAAACCGTAAGTCTCTCAAACAAGGTCTTCTGAGTGTACGAAAAGCACAGCTCTTTAACCACAAATCCAGATTTCGGGTTAGCGGGTGTGTTGGGGGTGTTATTTCCTTTTGAAAAAGGGACCGCAGGTCCCACGCAATTGTGGAAATGCCCCGAAGGGGTACGGGGGGTCACGCGAGCCTCCGACGCATGATATAAAGGAATACCGGAACACCAAACAAAGCGGTAACAACGGAAAGGGGAAGATCAACCCCGGTCGCCATAGAAAACCCACGCAGGCAGAGATCGGAAGCAAGAAGAAGGACCGCCCCTGCAAGGAAACTTCCAGGCAGCACTCGCAGGTGACGGGGACCGAACATAAACCGCACGATGTGCGGCACAACCAGCCCGATGAAGCTTATCGCTCCTGCAAACGCAACAACTACACCAATAAGAAGCGCTGAAAGAACAAAGACCTCAGTAGTTAAACGCTGGGTATCCACACCCAGGGACTCGGCTGCCTCGATGTTTGTGGAGAGGATGTCGAGCGACCGCCAGCGGGCCACGAGCCAGCCTGCCGCACCTAAAGATACGACAGCCGAACCCGCAAACACCCAGAGCTTTGTTGGTGTAAACACCACCTTGGTCGAACCCATGAGGAAGTAGATGATCTGAGCAAGCTGCTCACGGGATAGCACCATGAGAACCATCACCAGACTCGAGGCTACAAAGCTCACCGCAACGCCTGCAAGGATCAAGGAAAGCCGCGATACTTTGCCCCGCATTCTGGCCATGGTATAGACCAGGAAAAGTGCGCCAACCGCACCTGCGAACGCGAAAATGGGACGGCCTATAACTGACGTCCATCCCAGGAGCAGGGATAGCGCCACCCCTACACCTGCCCCGCTTGAAGAGCCGATGATGTATGGATCAACCAGAGGGTTCTGCAAAAGCCCCTGAAGGGCTGCACCAACCAGGGCAAGGATGCCTCCAGCAAAAACGGTAAGCAAAAGTCGAGGGACCCGGCTGGCAAGGATATCCGAATCGAGCGTTAAACCGGCAGGGCCAAAGGCAAGCGCAAGCAAGGAAAGCCCTGCAAGCAAGACAAGAAGAACTACCCAGCCTAACTTAGCGCGCATGTTTGATAAGTGAGTCGGTGACTGCAACTCCGCGAATCAACCGCGGCCCTGGACGCATGAGTTCATCAATCGGGAGGGAATCGAAAACAGCTCCGTTGGATACCGCAGGTATGCCTGACCATCCAATGCGGTGTAAGACATTTGTTCGGCTCGCATTAGGGTAAAGAAGAAGAATAACCTCAGGTGAGCGCACCAACACCTCCTCCGGGTCTATAACCGGATAGCCCTGGGAAAGGTCGGAAAAGACGTTGCGAAGGCCTATATGCTCGAGCGCATCGGTTAGATAGGAACCGCCGCCCACACTTATCAAAGGCTCCTCGGATATCTCGATGTAGGCAGAAAGTTCCTTGCCCCTCTCAATCCCCTCAAGTGCTGATCTCAGGCTGTCCACCAGCTCCTTTCCCCTATCTGACACTTTAAGTGTATCGGCAAGTGCCTGGATCTGAGCAAAGACACCTGCAAGATTGCGAGGATCGGTGAACACCGCAACCCGGAATCCGGTAGCTTTGAGGTCTTCTGCCAGCTGCGCCTGGGTAGGGGTCGTGAGAAGGATAAGATCAGGTCTTAAGACACGCAACCGCTCAGGATCAGGCGAGAGGAAATCCCCGACCTTTTTCTTCTCTTTGACTTCTGCAGGATAGTCGCAGTAGGTTGTGACACCGACGAGCCTATCCTCGGCATCAAGAGCATAAACAATCTCCGTAAGACTGGGCACCAGCGAGATCACCCTATGCGGCTCCCCGTTACTCTTATAAGGTGTGTTACGGGAGCAGAAACTAATGCCTAAGGCGAGGGCGCAGAGGAGTAGTCTTGCAGTAGTCTTCATAAACATTTCCCCATTGGCTTTTGAGTTTGCGCTCCTCGAATCTGACGGAAAGATACCAAAGCGGCAAACCGATAACTACGGTGGCGAGCATGGCCCAGGGAGAGAAGAAAACAAGGGGTATAGCGAACATGATAAGAAGCATTCCGACGTAACGTGGATGACGGCTCATCTGCCAGGGCCGGCTGGCAAGTATCCTGTTTCTGTCCTTTGTTCGTAGATAGACCAGCAGCGCCCCCAGACGAATAACTATCCCCAAAGCGAAGATCAGCAACCCGATGACGTTGAAAAGGGGGTAGAGGAAGTGAATCTGGGTGCCGCCGAACGCGTCCCAGCCTGCAAGCCCCTGCAAACCGTAGAAGTAGACGGCAAACGAGGCCTTAAGCCATGGATTGAAGCGCGGCACGAGGCTGGACTGAAAGAAGAGCGCGGAGAGGTAGAACTCAACACCAAGCCAGCAGAGCCACAGAACGAAGTAGATTATGGGTATAGCCGCTCTACCCGGCGCTACGTCTGCGAAAAGGTTCTTGGTAAAGTTGATGAAGTAAAGGACTACGAAGATCGTCCAGAGAAGACGGCCCCAGCGAATCCCTGTTTTCTGCTTACCCTTACCCTTTAATGTAATCGCCTGAGCGCTCATGGCTCCTCCTCCGACATTCCAGACGGCGTGTTACGGGTGTTATATCCAAAATTACTGGAGCGAAGCTCCAAGTAATAATGAGAATGCCCCGGAGGGGTACGGGGTGTGTTACGGGCAAACATCTGTCTTGCTATCCGGGCGGATGTGATACCTGTAAGCCTTAACGACTTGTCTTGGAAGTACTCGTCCTCAAGGCACAGGGATGCGGGCAGTAGAGCTGCCTGGATCTCACCTTCCAGAGAGAAGGCTGCGTTCTGGGAGGCAATAGCCTCAGGAAGGTCCTCTACTGAAACGAGGAAGAAGATCTCAGGCTCCATAACCTCGCGCATCTTCCCAAAGGTAATCCGTCCTGCCGGTATCTCCCCGGCTATAAAGCCCTCAGGGATAAGGATGCCGATACCATCCACAGAGAACCTATCCTCGGCAAGGCGCTTAAGCGCCTTGTTAGCGAGAATCTCTAATGACTCAATCGAGAGGGATTCTTTGCACGTTCCGAGAACACGAGCATCCAGCGAGTCAGCATACGCCTGCCAGAGTGTTAAGGGATCATTCCCCGCAGTCCCTGACAAATCAAAGGTAAACCGATGCTCCTTGAGCTTGAAATCAACACGACTCACGAACCTGAAATCCATCACCCGGTTCTCACCTTCTCGAGGAACAACATGCACGCGGCCAGGCACCTCAGGCAGAGAGTCTGCATCATCGAAGAAGATAAAGAAATCGGTCTGCAAGCCAAGAAAAGATGCGGTGATAGGAAGGATTGAATCCAGAGGGAGCCTATCGATTCCTTCAAAAACGCGCTCTCCAGTATCCCGGCTGGCCGCTGCAGAGAACGCAAGCCGGTAAGGGCTGCGCTGGCGAATCATGTAGCGGGACAGAGGATAGTTATTTTCTTCATCGACCACATCCAACGCGACGATAAAAAACTCGACCCTGGTGGAGAGATCAGCCAGACGCTCAGGCCCGAGTAACATCCATTCAGCCGGAGGCAGGAATAGATCACATCCCAGGGCCTGGAGCAAAGATATCTCGCGTTCACCCTCCCACCATGCAAGATCGTCAAGGGTTGAGAAGCGAGGATCGTCCACGACGAGAAGAGGGTCTTGTTTTGACTCCTTAAGGGTGGCCTGTAGGTCTGTCCAGCCCTGAGCAGACTCTGGAAGATCGGTTAGATAGATGAGCTCAAGCCCGCTACGTCCCGGGCGAATTGATCGTCTGAGGTTAAAGCATCCGGTGAAGACAAGCCCAATAATCAGAAGGGGAAGCGCTTTCTTCATGCAGCATTATAAGAACCCAACTTGCCGTGTCAAGGAGCAAAGCATTGTAAATCTCAAATTTTAAATTAAATTTCGACGCGGACTTTGGCCCGTACTAATTTTGCATTTTGACTTTTGCAATTTGAAATTGCGCGTCAGCGCGCCCTTCCCGTGTTCTGATTATCGTGGGCGAACTTGGGCCAAGGAGTCAAGGCAAGGCCGTTCGAGTGCCCGGCAATGGCGTATAAGAGATCAGCCCCTACATAAAGCGTTCCATTCGTATCGATTGCAGGCGAGAACCTCACCTTGGCAGAAATCTGATACTTCCACTTAAGAGTGCCTTCCGGGCTCAAAGCATAGACGTAAGAATCCCAGGAGCCTACGTAGATGGTTCCGTCTGAAGCTATCGCAGGAGAGGAGTTGATTCTATCACCTGTCTGATAGCGCCACCGCAGACTGCCCGAAGGAGCAAGGGCGTAAAGGCAGCCGTCAAGAGAACCGAAGTAGATCGTTCCATCGGAACCTATCGCAGGGGAGGACTCAATCGCCTCGCTTTGATAGCTCCATTTCAGTTCACCCCCAGAGGTCAAGGCGTAAAGGTAGCCGTCGAGCGAACCGACGTAGATCGTGCCGTCGGCACCTATGGCCGGGGAAGAAACTATCTTCCCTTCGGTTGGGTATTTCCATTTTAAGGTGCCGTTCGGCGTAATGGCATAAATGAACTTATCCTGGGACCCAAAGCAGATCGTGCCGTTTGGAGCAATCGCCGCAGAGGATGTGATATAACCGCCGGTCCGATACCCCCATTTCAAATTACCATCAGGACTAAAGGCATAAAGGGAATCACTGAAAGCTCCGAAATAGATCGTGCCATCCGAAGCGACCGCAGGTGAAGAAACAACCCATCCGTCAATCTCGTCAAATTTCCACTTGAGGGTCCCTGCGGCGCTCAACGCATAGAAGTATCCATCGCCGGTAGTGAACTTGTCGTCAGAACCGAAGTATATGCTTCCGTCTGCAGCTATCGCCGGGGTGGACTCCACTTTGCCTTCGGCCTTGTATCTCCACTTCAGATTACCCTCAGAGCTAATCGCATAAAGGTAGGAACCGGCCCCGAAGTATACAGTCCCGTCTGCGCCTATCGCAGGCGAAGAAGATATCTCTTTCTCTGACTCGTAGCGCCATAGCAGGGCATCGACAAGCTCGGCATCCACCGATACCACCTCGCCCGCACCTACGGTAACTACCTCCTCCCACAGAGCGTAGCCCTCAAGAACCAGACAAACCTTGTGCTCCCCAGGTGCAACGTCTTCTATAACGCAGTTCGTCTTCTGTCCCGTAAGGGTATCATCCAAGAAAACGTCCGCCCCTTCGGGAACAGAGTTCACCTCTATGCTCGTCACCGCCCCGCATCCTGCCAGTCCAAGGATTAAAAGCGGCAGAACACACAGCCACGCTTTCTTCATCGTTATCTCTCTCCTAGTTGAATTCTTTAGATAAAAACTCCCGAATACTACGGATTAACCTGCCAAAGTCAAGCTCAACCATCTCTCGAATATGGAACAGAGATGGTGAGCCATGTTGCCCCGGCAATCATCGTACTATAAAAGTTCCCATATTTGTTTAAGAATAGCCCAAAAACACCGGTCATCAATCCTACAAATAGCCTAGGTTTAAGGGTAGGACAAAGTGCCGGAAGGAAGGAATTGAAGTGTCAAGAAGCATATTACATGAGACGTGCGCTACGGACAGAAGTTGCCTGCAGGGGAAAGTTCCAAGAGCTTCAAAAAAGGTCCGGGACTTGGCTAAGGAGATGAGGCGAAGCGCGGGGTGTCGATCTGAATGACGTAAAACCAACTGTACTCAGCAATCGTGTATCCAACGATACAGATCACACCCTCCTCATGAATCAAGGAAGCAGGCTCAACCTCGCTTAAGGCCTCCTATCTTCTTACCGTCAGGCCACTGAATTACTAATCCAGACAAAACCTGACTTTCAAGCCCCGGCACCAGCTCCCTCAATGGCGCGGGGTGTTACGGGTGTTACGGGTGTTATGTCCGTAGATTTCCGGAGCGTCAGCTCCGAATAATTATGAGAATACCCTATGAAATATAAAATACTTCAAGGGGCAGGCTCTACCCCGAAGGGGTACGGGTGTTATTTCCTTGTGAGCGGAGCGTAAGCTCCGAGTAATAGTGAGAATGCCCAGCAAGGGTATGTCCTTGATTAAGGGGCGTTAGCCCCAGAGGGTTATGGAGATGCCCAGCAAGGGTACGGGTGTTACGGGTTACGGGCCGGCTCTGCCTGTGTTTTGGCTGTCGTGGCAGAATTTGGGCCAGGGCGATGAAGCCAGGCCCGGGGAGTCGCTTGAGAGGGCATAAAGAGAATGGTCCATTGATCCGCAGTAGATCGTACCGTCTGCACCTATCGCCGGGGATGAACTTACGGCATCACCGGTTTCGTATCTCCACTTCAGAGTCCCGTCAGCCCGCAGGGCATAGATATACCCGTCCACCGATCCGAAGTATATCGTGCCATCTGCACCAACTGCAGGGGCAGACCTTACGAATCCTGCGGTCCCATAACTCCACTTAACGTTACCGTCATTAGGATTAAGCGCGTAAAGGCTATCATCGTCAGAGCCAATGTAGATAGTGCCATCTTCGCCTATTGCAGGTGATGAGTTAACCTTACCGCCTGTCTTATGGCTCCACTTCGGATTGCCATCAGCAGGGTCAAGTGCATAGACGTATCCATCCTGCGATCCAAAGTAGACGGTGCCGTCAGAGCCTATAGCTGGGGAAGACTGCACCTTTGCACCGGTCTTGTAGCTCCACTTCAGGGTTCTATCAGGGTTAATAGCGTAGAGACAGCTGTCATCCGAACCTACGTAGATAGTGCCGTCTTCACCGATTGCTGGGGAGGAAGCTACATCCCCGCCTGTGATGTACTTCCACTTGAATTTGCCTTCAGACGTAAGTGCCCACAGGTTATCATCTCCGCAACCTACATAGATAGTGCCGTCGGAGCCGAGTGCAGGGGACGATGAAATATAGCCCTCTGTTTTGTACTCCCGATACCTTACACCCTCCGGGTGCAGGATATGCAGGTATGTGTCATCTGACCCAAAGTAGATCTTTCCGTCAGAACCTACCGCTGGAGAGGACTTCACAGCAAGGCCGGTCCCATACTCCCAATACCAGTCACCTTGAGGGGTAAAAGCATATAGCTTGCTGTCGGATGAACCCACATAAACCGTTCCATCAGAGCCAATCGCCGGGGAAGAATATATCTCACCACCGGTCTCGTATTGCCAGATAACTTCACCGATCCGCTCAAGGGTTGCGTTTACCTCAGCCGTCTGCTCTGCTACGACCGTAACCGTGGCCTGGTAATCGGCGTATCCTTCCTTGCGCAGTGAAAGGGTGCGTTCACCTGGCGCTATCTTATCCAGCAGGGCGTTGGTAGTCTTCCCGGTGTTTGTTCCATCAAGCCAGATCTCGGCACCGGTGGGAACGGAATTGACCTGAATGCTGCCGGTGCTTGATACAGGTGATATAACTACCGTTAGCCCGGGTGAAAGCGCAGAGGTCACCTCGTAGGTATCCTTTGCTCTGACCTTAACCGTATAGGTCCCTTCGCTATCGAAGGCCTTCTGGACCTCCATCTCCTCCCCTGAGGTGACGTAATCTGTCCAGTCCGATTTAGTTTCGTCTCCCCAGTCAAACTGGTACGAGATACTATCTCCATCAGGATCGGTTGTCGTCGCCCGGAACGTGAGAGCATCTCCTACGAACCCGGCAGGCGGCCCCTCAGGGGCACCCGGGGTATTCGGTGGTTTGCTGGGCTGCATCACGGTGACGGTTACCGGATCGGATTCTCCTTCGTTGTCTGAAGGATCAAGTGCAGTAGCTTTGATTGTATGGGTGCTGCCTTCTTCAAGCTCCAGGGTGTTCCACTCGTACTCCCAGGGCGGCTGATAAAGTGTCCCTGCCAAAGAATCGTCGATGATGAAACTCACACTTGCCACGGAATCATCATCGGTAGCTTCAACAGTTATACTCACATAACCGGATACCGTCCCGCCGTCCGCAGGAGCAGTGATTGTCACCACAGGAGGCTCCTTATCCCTCCCACATGCCAGGGGCATTAAAAGAAACACCGCTGCAAGCACTCCCAATGCACCCCACCTGCGCCATTCTTTTTTAAAAACGCTCATCTCGCGCTCCTCTGTTGGTTAGCTTTTACGCCGTTTAAGCGGCCTTAACCAATCATTCCTAGACTGCCTGCTTAAATACTATCGTGGAATTAGCCGAAGTCAAGACCACGCACGGGTATTGCAAATTTCAAAATTCAAATTGCAAAATCAGAAGTAGGGTTCGTCCAATTTGCATTTTACACTTTACTCCGCAAGCGTCGTCACTTCGTGTGCAATGCGTGCCCTACCGGGCACGTCCCGTGTTTTGGTTATCGTGGCGGAACTTTGGCCATGGCGAGGAGGCAAGCGGTGAATCTCCGTAGATCGCGTAGATGCAGCCATCGTCTGAACCCACGTAGATCGTACCGTCTTCACCGATGGCAGGAGAGGATTGAACGTTACCATCGGCTTCATAATTCCAAAGAAGGGTTCCATCAGGATTCAAGGCAAAGATGGTTCCACCTAGAGTTCCAAAGTAGATGGTGCCGTTCGCACCAATCGCAGGGGAGGAAAGTATCATTCTCTTAGCGTTGTACTCCCAGAGCTTGTTCCCAGAAAGGTCTAAGGCATAAAGACGGCTGTCCGAGGAGCCTATGTATATGGTTCCGTCAGGACCTACAGCCGCAGAACCGGACACAGCTCCCCCGGTTGAAAAGCTCCAAAGTTTCGAACCACCAGCACTTATCGCATAGAGATTCCAGTCGTTGGAGCCTACGTAGATGGTGCCGTCCGCACCTATCGCAGGCGAAGACTCAACCGCCGCGCCTATCTCAAACGCCCATTTGCGGGAACCATTTGAGGGATTAACCGCGTGAAGGAAGCCGTCGTTTGACCCCACGTAGACGGTACCGTTAGAGGCGATTGCCGGGGATGATTTTATCTCATTCTCGGTTCGGTATTTCCATTTCAGATTACCATCAGGGTCGATGGCGAAAAGATAGTCAACCAGCTCCTGGGTTCCGGGTTTGCGGTACTTCCCCCCGAAGTAGATAGTGCCGTCCGAACCAATCGCAGGGGATGAATGTATGTAGCTGTCGGTCATGTAACTCCACTTTAAGCTGCCGTCCGGATTAATGGCGTATAGGTTCTTGTCGTAAGAGGTGATATAGATCGTGCCGTTTGAGCCAATCGCAGGCGAAGCCGAGATCAAGTGCCCTGCGTCGTAGCGCCACAAAGGGTTACCTAAAGGATCAAGGGCGTAGAGAGAATCATCCCAGGACCCGAAGTATACGGTGCCGTCCGTGCCGATGGCAGGCGAAGAATATACATCCTTACCGGTTTCGTAGCTCCAGCGCAGAGCGCCGACCTGTACTGCTTCAAGCTTCGCGTCAACGGTAACCGTCTTGCCCGCCTTAACGGTTACCACCTCCGACCAGGGCGCATAACCGGCAAGGAGTAGACGTATGCTATACTCTCCTTCCTCGACCTCCTCAAACACGTGATTTGTCTGATAATCGGTAAGCGTATCGTTGATATAGATATCCGCACCCCCAGGATCGGAGTTCACCTCGATTGTTCCTTTGGTTGATGGATTGCAGCCCACAAGCATCAGGATCAGCCCAACTCCCGCAAAGACCTGGATATGTTTCACATCTTCTCCTTTGAATTATGGACAGAGCCTACTCATAGATGTTGAAAAGTCAAGATAAACCCGTATCTTTATCATTAAGGATCAGGATATTGAAGGATAGGGAATAAACCCGTATCAAGATGGTATATACGGGCATGAGTAGTAGAGAGAAAAACCAAAAGGAGGCCAAGATGAAATTCGCAAAGCTCTTAATCCTTTCAGCGGTTCTGGTGTTCTTCATCGGTGCAGACAAAGTCAGAGTAGAAACCGAGGTCCCTGAAGGGGTCTCAATAGCATCAGGAGACATCACCCAGGGATCGCTGCAAATCCTCAAGGACGACAAGACCCTGGAGCTTCCCCTCAAACACACAGACGTTGACGCCTACGTTACAGGCTACATTGCCCGCGTGAACGTCACCCAGCACTTTACTAATCCCTATAAGGAGCCGATAGAGGCTGTGTACGTCTTCCCATTGCCTGAGAATGCGGCGGTTGACGCCATGACTATGAAGATAGGCGAGCGGGTAATCAAAGGCGTTATCAAGAAGCGCGAAGAGGCACGCGAGATATACGAACAGGCGATCCAGCAAGGCAAGACCGCAAGCCTATTGGAGCAGGAGCGCCCCAACATCTTCACCCAGACCGTGGGCAACATCATGCCCGGCGACGACATCTACATCGAGATTTCATACGTGCAGGATCTTGCCTACGACCATGGGAGCTACGAGTACACATTCCCCATGGTGGTCGGTCCCCGATTTATCCCAGGTGAGCCTACGGGCTCCAAGCAGGGCGGCGGCTGGGCTGAGGATACCGAGGAGGTGCCTGACGCATCACGCATCACCCCGCCGGTCTTAAAGCCAGAATACCGCTCCGGCCACGACATCAGCCTCAAATTGACGGTAGACGCCGGGGTTCCAATCCAGAATTTTTCCTGCCCTTCGCACGATATCGATCAACAGGTTAAAGGTGAGTCTCAGGTTGTGGTCCAGATAAAGAAAGGCGACCAGATACCGAACAAGGACTTCATCTTCCGCTACGACGTCGCCGGCTCCAAACCGGAGTATGCGCTTTTGACCCATTCACGCGAAGCGGGCGACGGCTACTTCATGCTCATGATCCAGCCCAAGGCCTCCTTTAAAATCGCCGAGATCACCCCCCGCGAGCTCGTCTTCGTGGTTGACCGTTCCGGCTCCATGTCCGGTTTCCCAATCCAGAAGGTAAAAGAAACCATGAAGCTCTGCGTTGAGAACCTGCACCCTGACGATTACTTTCAGGTAATCGCTTTCTCTTACAGTGCCGAGCGCTTTGCCCCGAGTCCGGTTCCCAACACCCCGGAGAACGTAAAGAAGGCTATCGCCTACATAGAGAGTCTTGACGGTTCGGGCGGCACCGAGATGCTTACCGGGGTGAACGAGGCTTTGAGCGTTGACCGCGATCCCGCACGCAAACGCCGCAGGTTCGTTTTATTCATGTCCGACGGCTACGTTGGCAACGAGGCCGAGATAATCGCGGCCATTGAAGCCAAGCTTGAGGGCGCCAGGGTTTTCTCCTTCGGGGTAGGCTCCTCGGTAAATCGCTACCTGTTGGAGGGCATGGCGCGTGCCGGTCGCGGCTACGCCACCTACTGCCGGCAGGACGAGGACCCTGCCGCGGCGGTTCAGCTGTTCTACGATCGCATCGCCAAACCGTTCCTCATGGATATCGAGATAGACTGGGGCGGGCTCGAGGTCAAGGAAGTGTTCCCCACTACCATACCTGATCTGTTCGCCGCCCAGCCGGTAATCATCCACGGCCGCTACACCAAACCGGGTTCCGCTGTCATAAAGGTCAAGGGAAAGGTTCGGGGCAAGCCCGTAATCCAGGAGATAGCGGTCGTCTTCCCCAAAGAGAAGTCCGAGCACGACGTTATCGCCACCCTGTGGGCACGCACCAAGATCTTCTATCTCTCCGATCAGATGTATCACGGTCAGGATGAGGATATAGTGAACGAGATAACCGAGCTTGCCTTAAAGTACCGGATAATGAGTAAGTATACCTCGTTCGTCGCGGTCTCCGAAGAGGTCCGCAACGTTGACGGCAAACTCGAGACCGTGCAGGTGCCGGTTCCCATCCCCGAGGGCGTTTCCTACGAGGGCGTCTTCGGCGAGGAGGAAGCGGATATGGGTTACTACGGCGGCATGGGACGTGCTCTGAAGAGTGCTCAATATGCGACTCGCGAAAAGGCCCCGGTTCCCCTCAGCGGCATCACCCAGAACGCTGCGGGCCAAAAACCAGCCCTCGTCGGATCAGTGAGCTTCGAGACACCCACCGTGCTCGGTGGACTGAGTGCCGACGACGTAACCAAGACTCTTGAAGGAATCGAAGACAAACTCACCGACATCTACGAGCGCTACCTTGCCAAAGACGCCTCGATCGAAGGCCGCACGGTGTTCGGCATCGCAGTGAAACCTGACGGAAGCATCGAGGCTGTAGTGGTGAAGAGTTCTACTCTTGATAACGAAGATTTTGAGAAGGCTCTGGTAAAAGAGCTAGGCAAACTGCGCTTCCCCGCGCCCTCAGACGGAGGCAAGGTCATAATCACGGTTGCCGTGGTCTTTGAGACCTAGCCTCCCTCTGCAGAAACCAAAACGCCGGAAGGTTAAATGGTGGCGCCTTCCGGCGTTTGTTTACCCCACAAGATCACTTCGTGTTCTTGCGGGGACCCCGGAATGCACCCAAATACACCTCCTGAGACTCGTATGTCACCTTGACTCAACTCCATCCTTGATTAGTATAGATACATAAGGAGGTCATGATGAAGTTTACCCGCCTTGTTTCTCTTCTCTTGATAGGAATCTGGTTATCCCCTATTTATGTTCAAGAAACAACCGACGAACCTACCCCAGATGTTTCATCCGAAGAAGAATCTGCTGATACTTTGGAGAAAGTTGTCGAAGTGACCGGCGAACTGAAAAACAAATTTGAAACTATCGTGTGTTTTGAAGATCCTCCATCGATTATCGAAGAAGACCCAAGCACAGGCATCACCATAACCGGCGAGGAGATCGAGCACATGCCGGTGGACGATATCGAACAAGTGCTTGAGAACCTAGTTCCGGGTGTCGTAAACACATCACCCTAGATTGCCCCTTAAGAACGGGTTAGGGAGGATAGAGCCGGATAAGCCAAGTTCAACCTCCCAAAAAGGGATTTCTACGGAATAATCATCGGAAACAGTTGTATTCCCAAGTGAAACCTGAAACCGAAGGAGGTTGACATGAAAACACTAACCATCACATTGAATCCACGCGTATGGGTCCAAACCCTGGCTCTGGCGCTGCGCAACAGTTTTGCAGGTTTGTGGCAAACCCTACGCAACCCGCGCTTGTGGATAGGTCTCGGCTCCTCCGTGCTTGTTCACGGTGCTATCTTCTTCCTTTCCCTCGAATACAACAACAAAGCGGTGGCTGAAGATCCAAACAAGATATGGGAAGTATACATCTCACCAGGCACTGAACACCCGAAGGTTATCAAGCAACTTATTGCGGCGGATCCTCTTGTTACACGCGCGGGCTCTGAGGACGCTAGCAGCCATCCGATTAGATCGTCCGTAGTAGACCAACTGCAGGCTATGAGTAAAAATACTATTGAGCCTACAGAGATCTCGGCAGTGGAACCTCATGGGGTTATAGTCCTCGCCAAGCACCAGGTAAGCATAGCCGAGATTCTGGAAAGGGAACCCATCTCCGATATTCGTTCAAAAGGTGGGATTTTGTTTCCAGGAATAGTCCCTCTCGAAGGACCAATCGATCCAACACGACACACAGTGTTTGAACCCGCTGTTCCCAAACCAGTCGTTGAACCCAAGCCTGCTGCACCTGAGGTCAAAGAACCAAAGCCCGGCCAGGGATCAAAATTCTCCTTGGAAGGAGAACTTACTCCGGCGGACATAGTTTCTCCGTACCTGCCCAGATACCCAAACTTTGCCAAGGCCAAAGGGCTTACGAACGTGATCATCATAATAGACTTCTGGGCCAATCAACAAGGCGATGTCTCCCCCACCATGGTAGTCAGACGCTCAACAGGCTACCCGAATTGGGACGAAGATGTGAAGACGGCACTTGCCCGCTGGAAGTTCACCTCATCAAAGAAACTCAAGCGCACCGGCCGCATAACCTTCAGATTCGTATTGGATTGATTTATGAGTCGGCCCGTAACACCTCCCGTAACACTTCCCGCAACACTTGTTGAATAGAGGCGGCGTCAGATGGGACGCCGCCTTATCTGGTTAAAAAGTCCATGTCAAGACGGTCGAGTCTGTGCGCCAAGAGATCGTTACCGACGTCCTCCTCAACGACCTTAACCCACTACTACCTGGTAGCGATGTCTTGACCATGGACAGTGTCTTGAGCTTTGATATCTGCTAGGTGAAGTATCTCTTGCAGGTTTTGTGTGAGATGAGCCTACATCTCTTGTCTTGCCAGGTCGGCGTAGAGCGAGGTAGGATTGCGAAGTATCAGTTCTTTGAGTATCTCTTGAGCCTTGTTGGGATCATTCAGCCTGTCCCTTAAAAGCAGGGCTCGTTCGAACTGGGCCCGGGTATTCAAGGGACTTTTAGGGTAGTTTTCAACCAGCTTGAGGTAGGTAGTCTCCGCTTCTTTCCAACGTCCCAGTAAGGTCAGGCTTTCTGCTGCAAGAAGCATGGCTTCGTCGGCAAGGTCTTCGTTCTTCTCCGCGAGTCTTATCGAACGATTGTATGCGTCTTCTGCATCCCCCCAGTTGTGGGCTGCAAGGACCAGCGCATATTGCTTTACCCCTCTTGACCGGGTAAGCGCTATCTCGTATAAGAGGATCAGGTCGTTCTCGTAAGCGTTGCCAGGGAAGCGAAGGATACAACGATCCACCACTCCTTTAAGCAAATCCAGCTCCCCCTTGGCCGCGGCAAAGATTCCTTGCAGGAAGAGGACTGCGCTGTCTGCAGGGATTCCGTCAAGGGCATTGCCCGCGTTGCGCTCATTCCCCCCCAGGAGCTCGAGCGCCGCAATACTTAAACTCCATTCAGGACGTGCCCCGTATCTTCGCTGTAGTTCCTTGAACGCTTCTACAGCGTCTGTGTAGGTATCCGCCGATCCTGCGAGTAATAGTGCACGTTGTTCTCGCCCCTTTCGACTGTTATCGGTCTCAAGGATCGCTTGTGCTTCCTTGCTGCGTCCCAGAGCAACAAGTATTCGCGCGGCATCAGCCTTTCTGCCGGCACGTTCATACGCCAGAAGAGCCTCGCTAATGTATTCTTCACGTTCGCAAAGGTTGCCCATCATGGCTAACTTGCGTTCGTCAGTGGTCGAGTTGATAGCTTCTTTTATCTCCTGTCTATCACCAAGCTCAAGGGCAAGCTGAAAGTGTAGTTCCTCAGAAACCTTTTTAACCCCCTGCAGAACCTTATCCTTGCCGAGTCTTTCTGAAAGCACGTCAATGGATCGTCTGAAGCTTGCAGGGTTAGCGCCTGCTGAGATTGCCGCAGACAGCTCAGAAAGGGCCTTGCGTTCGTTTGTGTTGGCTAGATGGTGCTCGATCATTATCCTGGCGTGAAGGGTAGGATTCCCTATGCGCTTGCGCTCCTCGGCTATAAACCAGGTAACCTCTTTGTTTTCCACCTCGTTAAGGGTGAAGATGATCTCGTTTGCCCACTGCGGGGAATCCGCATAAAGCTCACGGAACTTGGCCAGACCTGTGCGTTCATCCCCGTACATGAGCAACCCCTCACCGATGCCGAAACGCAGTATCTGGTAATTAGGATATGCCTGGAGCCACCTTTTGCTCTGCTCGGCCAATCTCTGACCCTGATCTTGCTGTCGGCAATAGTAAAGGTAGCGGCGGTAGGTCGCTTCGTTGAATCCAGCATCCAGCCTTGCCTCAAAATCCAGAAGTATATCCGATGTCGAAGGGTTCAACAGGAGAATCAGTGCTAAGACCGCGTTCATTCCTGCTCCAGAAGTGCCTGTAGATATGCACGCGCCAGGCGTTTGTACTCCTCAGGGTAATCGGATTGCAAAAAGCGCAGGAGCTCCTTCTTCAGGTACAGGCGTCTTTCACCCGCGTCCTTGGGCAAGGAAGGCGAGGCAAGTTGCTCCCAGACGGTCCCGATCTCTCGTTCCCGCTCACGGGTTTCGTTCTTCTTTCGTAAAACGTTGCGTGCGTCAAGCAGGCGGCGGAAGATGTGTTCTCCCCTCTCTACAAGTTCGCGTTCGCCGACGTATCGCGACATGTCCTCCTCCAATGCCTTCATCTCCTCGATTACTCCCTCGAGCATGCCCGAAAGTCCGGGTTCCTGGCCAGCCGCTTGCAGCATCTCCTCAAGTTGCTGGCGCAGGGCAGACTGTTGTGCCAGAAGCTCGCCCAGTGCCTGGCGCTGTGCCGCGGTCATACTTTCGGCAGAGATAGGTAAAGGCAGAAGTCCGCCCATCTGCTGGTTGATTGAGAGCTGAGCCAAGCTCATTGCAGAAAGCGACTGCATGAGTTGTTCAATACCGGTTGATGAACATTGCTGGCCGCTGCACTGGGCAAATGCCTCAAGAAGAGACGCCGCCGCGCGGTCGATCTCGTGCTGAACCGTTCTTCCCTGCTGGCTGGCCGTTCCACTGCGGCCTTCTATAAGTGACTGCTTGAACTCAGCAGCGCTTCGTGAGGCGGAGGCGAGGCTGTGCATGGCCTCACGCGGCAGCTTGAAACTTTGACTTGCGAGTTTGAATACATCTTCCTTCTTGCGTTCGAGCGCACGTTCAAGCTCGGTGGCGTGTGCAGCGAGTTCCAGATTGTCCTCTGTCCCTACCCTTCCCAGGAGGTCCTCCTGCTCTTCGCTTAAAAGTAGAAGTTCGCGGGCAAGTTTTGCCATCTCCATCTCTAACGCCTGATTCCTTCTTTTCTGCAGATTGGCAAGCATCATGTTCAATTGCTTCCCGGCTTGTCTGAGATTGTGTGCAAGTTTGCGAGCGTCGGAGCGGTTCATTTTGCCCTGGTTAAGGCTTTTTTCGACGTTTTTACTGAGTTCGGTGTTTTCGGCGGCCATCTGTGCCGCGATCTCCCTGAGCTCGGGTGATATATCAGAATCTTCAAGCTCGTTAGCAAGTTCTGCGGCCTCCCTGGCAAGCTCTTCCAGTCCCTTCTCGATTTGTTGCTGTCTTGCAGCTGCTTCTTCGTTGGAGAGTTTTTCTGCTTCTCGTATAAGGTTCTCTTGCATCCGAGCGAGAGCTTCGGCCTTTTCCGCGAGTTCTGCCAATCTCTGCTCCTCGAGGAAGCGTTCGAGCACTCCAAGGGCTTGCTCAAGCTGGACCTGGAGATCCGTGCCCAACTCAGTAGTCCTGTGCATTGCTTCGGCAAGACGCTGCGGGTTTTCAGCCAGCGCTCTCGCAAGATCTGCGAGCTTTTGTTGAAGCTCAGGCGGCATCAGCTGGGCAAGCATCTCGCTGAGCTCCGAGAGTTTTTGGATAGTCTCTGGATCGCTTACCATCCCCTCCTCTAAGCGCTGTAGGAGTTCTTTTGTCTCTTGGGCAAGGCTGTCAACTGATGAAAGCAACCTCTCTTGCTGTTTGATGAGCTCTCGCAGGCGTTCCTGCTCCTCAGGAGAAAGGGCCTGCTCGGCGCGGAGCTTATCCTCGATACGGGATAACTCTCGATAAAGATTCTCCTGTTGCTCGCTAAGCTCAGTCAGTCCTCCAGCGGTTTGTTCCCCGTACTCGGTCACCTCGGAGAAGATCTCCGAGATATCAGGGAAGCGCAGCCGATATGCCTTGCTTCGTCCCCATTTAGGGCCAGAGACTACGTCGTTATCCGCCGCCTCCACATAGTAGGTGATTTCTTCTCCTGGGAGGAGATCGAGTTCGCTTAAATCCCACAGATAGAAGACGCTATCCTCCGATTGCCCCTCAGCACTGCCGATTCGGCGTTTTAGTCCACCGGCCCCTTCAGTCACAAGATGGATACTACCCAGACCGTAGTCATCAATTGCATGAACCCCCAGGGTTAGCCTCATAAATCGGTTGATTTCCGTGTCCCTGCCAGGCAGGAACACCTCGACCAGAGGCGTCTCGTCAGATCGAGGCAGGGCATCTATTCTTTGCTCAAGGACCGCCCCCAAGCGATTTTTTGCAAGAAGCGAAAGTTTTTCATAAGAACTGAATGCAAACGATCCTTCAAACTCCGTGTGATTTACCCGAAGGGGAATAATGGAGTCGTCCAGAAGCAGATAAGCTTCTGAGAGCTCGGCTGAGGCGTTTCCATCGATCTTTACCCGGCTGCCAGGCAGGGCCGCAAATCGCATCCCGCTTGAGGTCCTTGGCTTCTCTCCTGTATATGCAGGTGGGGAAACCGTAAACTCAACCCGTCTTATCTCAAAAGGACACAGCAAGCCGATGTAAGTTTCGTCAGAACGTCTGCCCAGTCGTTGGAAGTAGACCTTTTCCTCTGCATCTACCTTGACACGTTGGCTGACCAAGCCCTCTTTGAGGTTTACCTTTCTACTTTCCCTCTCCCCTTCCTTTTCAATTATCAACTCTACGTAGCACAGATTAACCGGAGCGTGAATCTGTGCCCTTACCTCAATTCGATCACCCGGATTAACTAATGTATCGGCTGTCAGAGCCTCGATATGAAGATCAAGGTTATGTGGAGCAAAGATTGCGTTGAATCCAAACCTCAGTCTTGCTGGAAGTAGGAGAACGATAAGTAGGGTGACGATGGCTGCTGTTCCCAGGATTCCAAGAGATCCAACAAGCATCTTCCGTCTTGCGGCAAGTGAGAAGGAGGAGGTATCCAGCCGCTTCTCTATTCCTTCCACGTAGCCGGTGACAAGTTCTTGCGAGTAAACCTCTTTGGGGTTCCGCTTGGCTGAAAGATCCACAGCGGTGGAGAGGCGATCCCCCCATTTGGGTTCGTGTTGCTCCACAGATCGTGCAAGAACGTAAAGATTGGGACGGCGCAACAGGTAGAATACCCCCAGACCGAAAGGCAGAAGTAACAGCAGATAAAACCATGGGGAGAAGGCAAGAAATGCAGCAAGGCTGGCCAGGATGATCACAGCGGCGGTCAACAGAATTAGGGCTATGATGGTCAGACTATCCTGGCTTGCGCGATGTTTCCTTAGCCGCGAATAGAGCTCTTTACCTATCTTCATCTACTCTTCCTTACAACTCCACTCGTTCCACTGATTGGTGAGACGAAAGATTCGCTCCCCGCAGCGCACCCGCAGAAGCCGGTGGTATCCCTGCGAACCTGTGTCGAACACTACCGCCCGCTCAATGACCTCATCAACGTCAAACCACTCCTGGTCTATTATGATCCTCTGCGGCCTCTCTTCGGCCCTGCCCCCTTCGTACCACTCTATCTTAATCACAAGAGATTATAGGTCGGCTTATATGAAGCGTCAAGTTAAAACTGACGGGCAGGAATTACTCGATCAGAATCACCTTTTGGACAGATGGTGACGTTTCGGACTCCTCCCTGATAAAATAGACGCCTGGCGAGATTCCTTCGCCCCATTCCAGTGTTCCGCTCGTCAGGTTTGAGTGGCACTCGGCAACTTTTTTGCCCGAAATATCGTAGATTTTTGCATGAAAACCGCCTGGTTTGTCGTGATACCGTAGAACTACCTCATGACCGATGGCACTCACCACCTCCCAATTCGAGAGAGTAGGAGTGGACGGCGGCTCCTCAACGCCAACGTAGCCCAACGAATCGGTCTTGATTAATCCGAGGAATCCCCCTCCAAAGCTCCCGCTTATTATGTACCCGCCGTCAGTGGTTTGCTGGACCGAACGGCCTATCCCAGGTTCCAGAACACGAGTCCATAGGGTATCGCCGTTGGCGTCTGTCTTAAGAAGCCAAACGTTTGAACCTCTCCCTGTGGCAAAGGAGTGCGTCTCCCCAACTATTATATACCCGCCGTCTGTGGTCTGCTGAACATCATAGCTGTACTCTTCGTCATCCCCCCCATAAGTTCTCGTCCAAACCGTATCTCCCTCTGGATTTGTCTTGATTATCCAAACGTCTTTATAATGACTCGTTGCCATGATGTAGCCACCATCACTGGTCTGGCGCACACCGGCCGAGCCGTAAGGACTTGTCCATATACTGTCCCCTTGGGAGTCAGTCTTCATCAGCACGGCGCTTCCGCTTACAATATATCCACCGTCCAAAGTGGGTTGAACGCAGTTCCCGAACCAATTCCTATCTCCAAGTGGTTTATAATTACGTGTCCATATAGTATCCCCATCCTTATCTGTTCGGAGTAGCCACATGTGTTTTCCGCTCCCTGTAGGTTGAATCACGCCGGTTAGGATATACCCACCGTCAGTGGTCTGCTCAACCCAGCGCCCTACATCCTCCCACCATGAACCGTACACCTTAGTCCATACCGTATCACCCTCTTCATCAGTCTTTATTAACAACAGGTCTCCCGCTCCATCATAAGCATACGTGCTGCTTACCAGAATATAACCACCATCCGTTGTTTGTTGGACACAATGCCCCACACCTCCTTTGGAAAAATAGTAGCGGCCTACCCATAGGGTGTCGCCTAAGGTATCGGTTTTCATCAAACACAGGGCCGATGTGTCAAGATTCTCTCCGATCCATCCACTAACTATGTAGCCACCATCACTCGTCTGCCGAACACAGTGCCCTGCCCCCACGCCTCCATAGGTGCGTATCCAACCTGCAGTAGCTAACGCCGGAGTCAATGCCACAGCAAAAACAAAGACCATACGTCTCACTTTCCACCTCACTTACTTAGAGATAATCTCTTCATTGAGGGTTTCCCTTTTAGTTCAAATTACAATAGCAGAAATCCATCGTATGTCAAGGGTGCGAAAACTTGACTTTTCGGTATCTCTGGCTAGGATGGATGCGATGAGGCAACACTGGGTCAGGGGTTGCGTCTGATGCGCAGGCGACGAAGGATCATACTGTGGAGCATACTAGGCGGGCTGCTGGTGCTTGTCGGTGTTGCCGCGCTGTCCCAGTGGCAGGGTTGGATCCCTGCATGGTGTCTGGTTCCAGCGGTGCTCTCCGAGGCTTTTGGTGTCTGGCTTCTCGTCCGCACCATCAGGCAAAACATCCAGTTTGCCCGCGAGGGAAGCTCAAAACGATGGGTGATGCGCTTCGGGGTCGCGGTGTTCTTCACCCTCTTCGCTATCGGTCTGCCGCTCGCCACCTTCAATCTTATCCCTGATGTGGCCTGGCCTGTGGGTGTGTTACTGGTTTCTTTAGGAGCCACGTTCATCTATCGCGCGGTTGTCTTACCGAACTCGCAGAGAGAAAAAAGGGATGACGGATAGCCCTCAGGGTGAGGCATCTTATGATACGTTCGTCAATGAGGAGGCAAGCGATGGTGCAAGAGAATCTATGTTGGCAAGCTGAAGGATGGAGTGTGGAGGTGCTTTACTCCCAAACAGGGGTTGCTACATCCATACTCGTCTCCCTTGAACTTGGGGGCTCTCTCCTCCTCGACTGCGGCGACGGCACCCTGCGTGATCTCCTTAAACGCGAAGTGGATCTTAAACTTATCAAGGGGATATACCTTTCTCACGGGCACTTCGATCATGTGGGCGGTTTGCATTCCATTCTTGGCTACATGCGAATGATAGGGCGTAACACACCACTTATCATACTTACCCCGCATAAAGCGAGAGAAGATAAGCTTATTATTGACGCGTTTACGACCGCCTATGGGGACAGCATTCCTTTCGAAATCGAACGACGGGAGGTTAGGGGTGGAGAGCGGATCAACTTGGGTGAAATCAACACAGCCTCCTTTGAGGTCGTGCACTGCGGCAGCACCAAACAGGGTGGGATCGGTAAGCAGCTACCTGCCCTTGGATACGTGCTTCAACATCATGGACAGCGGGTTGTCTTTACCGGTGACTGCGGGCTGGACTCAAAGCTTGAACCTCACATTAAAGATGCTGATCTTTTGATAATCGAGGCGACTCTGAAGGAGCCGGGTGGCGAGATGGAGAAACGTGTGCATCTCTCTTTTGACAGCGCCCAGCGATTTGCTGCGTTGGCAAAGAAGGCGTTTATCATCCATCGAGTCGGAGGCCTGCCTCCAGTTGAAGTCGGTGGTCAGTAACTCAAAGGCTTACTCGCTTGACTGAGGAGTTAATGCGATTAGACTCCCCGTGGAGGAATTGATGCTTGGAAAGGTTTTTTCCTATGCGTGGCGCTGGATTGTGAGACCTGGGAAGGCTGCAGAAGATCAACTTTACGAGGAGCGCAACGTCTGGATCGGCTTCTGGACGGTTGCGATCTTCGGGCTGCTTTATGCCATTACTGCGATCCTTCTGTGGCTCGCTGGTTTCAAACCCGCATTTGAAACGATCCTGCCTATCCCTCGCGACTCATACTACCTCTGGCAGACGTTCTTCACCGCGCCCTGGGCTGTGCTCACGTGGTTTTTGACAGGGGGGGTGATCCACCTGTGGAATTACATCTTCTCAAGGAAACGCAGGCTGGCCGATATCCTCGGCCCGCTTGGACTCGCGTTGGCTATACCCTGGTTTTTCTTTACCTGGATACCTGAGACGTTTGTTGCGCCTATCCTTGGCCCGTCGGGTTTTCCGCCATGGCCTGTTTGGGCAGAGATGATCCGTCTGGCGATAGGGGTGTTGTGGATGGCGGTATTGATCTTTATCGCCACACGCAAGGTCTATGAAGCGAACTGGTTGCGTGCCGCAGGCTCGGCAATACTCGGGTTAGCGGTATTTGCGGTTATGTTCCTGATCTTCTTACGATAGAAGGTAATCTCCATGGGAACTTTTTAGTCCTTACGTTATCTTCAGGGAGACGAGGGATGATTCCCACTAGAAGGCAGATAGAATCTTTAGTTGGGCCGTTCCTTGAGTAGGATTTGCTTGTCGCCCTTTCTGAATTCGGTTACGACGTAGTTGAACGCTTCTATTGATTCCTCGTAGGCTTCTTTATTCTGAGCTGACAGCGAT
Source organism: Candidatus Stahliibacteriota bacterium (assembly GCA_004375895.1). GTDB lineage: Bacteria > Hydrothermota > Tepidihabitantia > B3-TA06 > B3-TA06 > B3-TA06. The sequence goes on along the minus strand of SOJW01000070.1, from coordinate 1,204 downwards.
ATTATGGCAACGTTTTCCCCGATATCGATGTAGGCGATACGCTCGTATAGACCGTAGCGGCTCTCTGCAGGTTCAAACTCCCGCACGATGGCGGTCAGGGTATCAGTAGTCATCAAGCCTGGGTGTTCCTTGACGACTATTCCCGGAAACTCTTCCCCCAGGTTGGCTATATCCTGCTCGATCCACCCTTGAAGGGTTAATTCATTCAATGGCAAGGCGTTGGCATGGATGATTACCTGGGTATGATTGAGGTCGGTTCCAACGGGGTACATTACTGCTCTTGCACCTATGGAGAGGGCGGATTTGGAGTCAAATATCCAGTTTTCAGGGGCACCAATAACGAAGGCGAATCCAGCACCGAAGATTATTCCGCCTGCGACTTCGCGCGGATCTTCTGTTTGTGCGGCTAGTGCCGCCGCTAGCCCTCCTGCCATTAAGATGGCCAGGAATCGTTTCATGCTCCATGATATTCGTTCCGTAGAACAAGTCAAGAGCTTGACAACCCCCTCCGGTGTCTCTATCCTTTAAGGATGGATCAAGGAGTAACTGGAGGATAATCAGATGACTCGTAATTTGCATCCCACGTCGTTGCCTCACGTCCCCGCGGGGAGTAATCTAATAATCCATTTAGTCATTTTGATGATTATTCCTCTCCTCCTTACGGGCCGGCGTTTCAATCCCTTAAAACTCCATCTCCCCCGCGAGCAGGCCGCGTATCTTACCGGGCGAGTGGTCGCGCTGGCGGATACCTCAGGCGAGTTTCTGGGCAGCGGGTTCTTCGTTAGCTTTGGAAGGAATGAGAAGGTCTATCTTGTGACCAACTTCCACGTGATTGGCAAGCGCACGCGTCTCATTGGTTTCAAAGAGGGGCGGCCCTTTGAGGTCAGGGTGCTTTCGCGCGATCGGGGTTATGACGTTGCAGTTCTTGGAGCGGATGTCGATGGACTGTTCTCGCCTCCACATACCGTTGCGCTGAACGACTTTGTAATTGACCGCGGGATACTTTGGCCTGGTATGCTTACAGTCTCTGCCGCCTATCCCCTGGGAATAGAGTGGCCTCCGGCTTTCTGTCCTGCGGTTTCGTTCAGCCACATCGCCCAACTTGATTATGCCGACTCCCTCATCCGACTGGAGCGGTTGCTTGATCTGGGATCAAGCGGAGCACCGGTATTCACCTGGATCGAGAATGACAGGGGGCGCAGGC
>SOJW01000020.1 GCA_004375895.1 Candidatus Stahliibacteriota bacterium | reverse complement strand
TAAACGGTGTGCCCCTGAGCCTGGAGAAGCTTCTTTAACCGCAGAGATGTGTCCAGGGCCAAGACCTTTTCCTTGGTACCCTTACGGCCTATAGCCCCCGGGTCCTTTCCCCCGTGTCCCGGGTCTATCACTATCACCAGCTTGCGCTTTGCCACAGGTTGCGTAACCCTCGCCTTGCTCGTAAACGTAACCTGGACCCCGTTGGGGATACCCTTGGAGGCAATCGTGACCTCCTTGGAGAATTTCAGATCGATAGTCGTTTTGTTATTTTGGTTCTTAAGGGTTACAGAACTCACCAGACCTGTAGGACTTATCTCATTTAAATTGGAGCCGGCACCGACCTTGAGGGTCACCGAGGTTGCGGAGCGCTCGATAACATCGCAGGCGATGCCGCCTGAGGCCAGAATCTTGAGGATTGTGGGATCGGCCCCGGAAAGGATTATCTTTTCTATCTTTATATCTTCCGAGGGCTTAAGCTGCGATGGGGAGATGCTGAAGATGCGATCAAGCATCCCAACCGGTATGTAGAGGTTTACCCCGTCCCAGCCGATAGGCTCAGGCAGATGGATACCGGCCTGGTTATCTATAACCACCGTGCGGTTTGAAGCGGTAAAGACGTACGTGTGACCGGCATAAACCAGCACCCCCTTCTTCTTCTCTGCAACCCAGGCATGCCTGGAACCTGTCTTAGCTGCAAACTCGGCTAAGGTAACCGACTCCTTGCCGTCGTAAGTGACGGTATTCATTGTCTTGCCCGCAAAGGTGACTGTGCCCGCCTCAAGAACAAACAAGACGAGCAGGGAGAGCACAAGCACTCGTCTCACAGCCCAATCCTCCTTACTTCGCGCTCCATGGCGCGGCGCTTAAGCGTCTCGCGCTTGTCAATCTTCTGCTTGCCCCGGCAGACGCCTATCAAAAGCTTGACAATCCCGCGGTTGCTGAAGTAGAGCCTGAGGGGAATTAGCGTGTAGCCTCGGCGCTGGGTCTTGCCGTAGAGCTTCTTTAACTCATGGCTATGTAGAAGAAGCTTGCGCTTGCGCCCAGGTTCTGGAACGTCAAACGATGCCTGCTTGTACGCTGCGATGTGCATCCCTACGATGTAAGCCTCGCCGTTCTGAATCATACAGTACGCCTCTGTGATCGAGGCCTGATGGTCTCTAAGTGACTTGACCTCCGAGCCTTGCAATACGATGCCTGCCTCCAGGGTATCCTCTATGAAGTAGTCGTGCCGTGCCCGACGGTTCTCTGCGATGACGTTCATGTAAAAGTGTAGCCTGGAAATGGGCTTCTGTCAACCCTTGCGGACTTTTGCGCTCCTCGATTTGGAAAATAAAGGGGTAAAATCGTGCCACGATTAAAGATAAACATGCTACAAACTCGTCAGGTTTACATTGCACTCGTCACAAAAAAGCTGGTCAAAAGGTGGTCAAAAGCTCCCCAAAAGCTGGACAAAAGGTGGACAAATCAAGGACAATTTTCCGTGGTCCCCGGACGGATGCGAAGCAGACGTCTGGGGTTAAAAAAGTTGGTCAAAAGGCGGTCTACAATCGAAGAGGTCTCTTCGCGTCAGGGTTGAGTGCTACTCGTCATCCGCTTTCAATTTAGAAATAATTTTATTCCGCAAGCGTCATCCTTCGGTCAGGTGGATTTTTGGCAAGGCAATGCGAACACTTGACAGATTTCTTGATTTTCGTATACTCCAAGGGAATAAGGAGTGCGAGATGACAATCAGCCTTGCGATAGCAAGTTTAGTTATGATGGGGGAAGCGCAGGGATCACAGGTCACTTTTGATAATCAACCCCAGATCACTCAGGTCTCCTATGAAAAGGGCGGAGAAGAACAGGTCTTGAATCTTTATGGCAACAACGAAGTTATTGTTGAAACACAAAATTTAGAACAATTAAATAATTTTGTTTCTCAATACGGTCTTGAAATTAGGCCCTTAATGGATCCAGAAGTTCAAACTCAAGAAGCACAAGATGCTTTTTTACAATATAAAATAATTAAAATTCCTTCAAACTTACAAAGTTCTGAAAAACAAAACCTGGTTTCCCTTTTAACTGATTTGCCTGGAACTGTTGAGATTAAACCAAATAAAGCTCCGTATTATTTATATCCTGATACTGATCAAACAAATCAAACATTTAATTTTCCAGATACTAGTTTAGATAATCCTTATACACCAAATGACCCATTATTCCCACAGCAATGGGACAAAACAAAAATGCAATGTGAATATGTTTGGGGAGCAGACATAAATGGAGAAAATATCATTATTGCTTATATTGATTCTGGAGTTGACACAGACCATGAAGATTTAATTGATAATATTATTCCTGGGAAAAGTTTTATTGGCGGTTCTTATGAAGATGGACATGGGCACGGAACTGCAGTTTCAGGTCTTGCTGCTGCAAAAGGAGATAATAATAAAGGTATTGCAGGAGTTTCTTATAATGCTTCTATAATGCCATTAAGAGTTATGAACAATCAAGGAAATTTTGAAGATTGGGCTTCTATTATAAATTCAATTACTTATGCAGCAGATAATAATGTAGATGTTATTAATATGAGTTGGGGTCGTTTTGGTGACCCTTATTCTGCTGAAGAAAACGCCTTAAATTATGCTCATGAAAAAGGACTTGTTCTTTTTGCCGCTGCTGGAAATTATAATAGAGATGCTTCAAATTTTTATCCTTCTGCTTATGAAGTTGTTATTGGTGTTGCTGCTTCAAGTCCAACTGATGGGAGATGGATAAGAAATAGCTCAGTTGGTTCAAATTATGGTTTAAGTGTAGACTTTTTTGCTCCCGGAGAAGCAATTTTGGCAACAGCTCTTGGTGGAGGATATGAAAAGAAAGAGGGAACTTCAGGAGCTACTGCAGAAGCATCTGGAGTAGGTGCATTAATGTTGGAGGCAAATCCTTCTTTAACTCCTGAGAGGGTTAGAGAATTATTATCTGAAAGTGCAGATACTATTACCACAGATAAAGGCAAGGTTTTAAGAGTTAATGCTAAAAGAGCAGTAGAAAAGGCCCTAGATGAACCACAAGGAATAGAAGAACAAACCCCGACTCAAAGACCCTCAGAATTAACCGACATAATTCTAGGCTCTTCAAACCTCTACCAAGCCACCTTCCCGGAAAGAGGGACTTTAACGATCTACGAAGCGAGCACCGGTAGAAGGGTTCAAGCGCCAATACAGGTTTACGGCCACGTTGACGTTGATTTCTCCGGGTTTCCAGCAGGGGTCTACTTTGGTGTCTACAAACCACAAGAGGGAAGGCAGCAAGTCGGTAAGATCATCAAAACGCAATAGATTGTAGGGGCGACGCAGGGCCTGCCCCTTTGGGAGTGCAATGACCGCGTCATTGCGGCAACAAGACGCTTGTTGCACTCCAAAGACAATTGCTGACGTTACGTCTTCCTGGGAGGTTACCCCCATCGGTTCCCAGATTGTGCTTAGGTATTCGGACAGACCCCAGGGCTTCCACGCCGCAATCTTCAACGCGTCCGGTCAGAAGGTTGACGAGCTGCATTCAGACCTGCAGGCGAGTACAATCACCTGGGGCAGGGGGATGAGCCCGGGTGTCTACTTCATTATGCCCACAGACGGGGAGTTGTCTAAACAGAAGGTGATCCTGATTCGATAGACTAAAATGTGGCGCAGACTCTCCAGTCTGCGCGTTTATTCTCTCCATCAGAACAGGCTGGAGAGCCTGTTCCACAGTCTAAGAACCCGTTGACAGTGCTTGACATGCATGTCACTGCTTCCTATACTCCGAGTGTGAAAAACTTCCCTCGTAAAGTAATCACCCTCCTCTCTTATCCCCTACCCGACTGCCCCAGACGGTGGGATTAACAGGGTACGCTGTCCCGTCGAGGGAGGGGAAGATCAGAACTGAGCCAATCAAAGATTGACTATCGTATTGTATCTCCCCCTTGACGGGGGAGAATTAAAGAGGGGGTGACTCCCCCTCCCTGGTGGAGGGGGGCGACGTTTACGTCGGGGGGCGGGGATGTTGACACTTATCCCCTCCCTGTCTATACTGCGCATGTGGATAGGTTCCCAAAGATAGCGCTGTGCCAGATCAACCCGACGGTGGGCGATTTGCGCGGCAACGCGGCAAAGATAGTCGAATGGATCAAGAAGGCGGTGAGTAAAGACGCGGAGCTTATAGTCTTCCCTGAGCTTGTCCTTACCGGCTACCCGCCCAAAGATCTCTTATTAAAAACCCGGTTCCTTGAAGAGCAGCGCCAGAGGCTTACCGAGATCGCTAAGATCACAGGTGATACTCCGGTGATCGTGGGCTGCGTGGACTTTACTCCGCGCGAGGAGGTCCAGGGACAGAATTTATACGATCTCTCCGCACGGGTAAGCGCCCGCTGGAAGCTTTTCGATTCCGCCGCAGTCCTAAGAAACGGAAAGGTGGAACGTTATATCCACAAAACCCACCTGTCCAACTACGACGCCCCCCGTAACACACCTACTGAGGAAAGTGCCCCGAATTCGGGTTCGATCATAGAACTGAAGGACGGAACCAAGGTTGGGGTTACCATCTGTGAGGATATATGGGTAAAGGACGGCCCATCTGCCCGGATGAAGGGGCAGAGTGCCGATCTTGTGGTAAACATCTCCGCCTCGCCATTCTACGCACGCAAGTTTCAAGCCAGGCTTGACTTATTGTCAACCAGGGCAAAGGAAGCCGGGCTGCCGCTCGTCTACGTCAACATGGTTGGCGGTCAGGACGATTTGATCTTCGACGGTCGTAGTGTGGTGGTGGATGCAGGTGGCAGGATTGTAGGATTGGCCAAGGGATTTAAGGAGGATTTGTTTGTATACGATGGTGAGGATAAGGAAGTTAAACCTGAGATTGACGAGGTGGGCGAAATCTGGGCAGCGCTGGTATTGGGTCTTCGCGACTACGCTCACAAGAACGGGTTTACAAAGGCGGTTCTCGGCGTCTCAGGGGGTATCGACTCGGCCCTAGTCGCCGCCTTAGCATCCGAGGCATTGGGGCCGGAGAACGTTCTGGGTCTGGTCATGCCCTCCCGCTACACCTCAAAACAGAGCCTCAAGGATGCTTCGCTTCTGGCAAGCAACCTGGGGATCAAATCAGAACCCATCCCGATAGACGAGCTTTTTGAAAGCTACCTCAAGACTCTCAAGGAACACTTCGAGGACACCAGGCCCGACAACACCGAGCAGAACATCCAGGCGCGAATAAGGGGCAACCTTCTGATGGCATTTTCCAACAAGTTCGGGTATCTGGTGCTGGCCACCGGCAACAAGTCTGAGCTTGCCGTGGGTTACGCAACTTTATATGGCGACATGTCAGGCGGTTTGGCTCCCATAGGTGACATACCCAAGACCATGGTCTATGCGCTCGCCCGGTGGTTCAATGCGCGTGAAGGGACCGATCAGATACCTTCGGGGATACTTTCCCGTGCCCCATCTGCCGAGCTTGCGCCTGATCAAAAAGATGCCGACGACCTGCCGCCATACGAGCTGCTGGATCGGGTGCTTGAGCTTTATATCGAGGAGAACCTATCCTCCAAGGAGATTATAGCTAAGGGATTCGATGAGGGACTGGTGCGCTCGATTATCAGCCGGATTGACCGCAACGAGTTCAAGCGCCGCCAGGCCGCACCGATACTTAAGATTACGCCACGCCCCTTTGGCTTCGGTCGGCGCATGCCTATAACGAACAGGTACGAAGGATAAATCACCCCCACCCTACCCTCCTCCATCAGGGGGAGGAGATATTATGGCTTCTCCTCCCTCGATGGAAGCAAATCAGAGGGGGAAGGTGTGTTATGGGTTGACCTTCCCTTGAGCTCACCTATACTTAACCCCACATGAAGAAGACCCGACCCGGTGACTGGATCACCCTTGCGTCCGGAGTGCTTGTCATTACCGGAATTGTGCTGTTAGTCATCTGGCAGTGGCCGCAGATTTCCCACCTTTTCTCAAACCCCACCGAGATCCGTTCTTACATTGCCTCGTTCGGCATCTGGGCGCCGGTGATCTTCGTCGCCCTTTACGTCTTCCAGATCATCGTTGCCCCGATTCCCGGCACGCTCATGAACTTCGCAGGCGGGTTTATGTTCGGCTGGGGAGGCGGGGTAGGGCTTTCCTGGATCTCCTGCGTGATAGGAGCGGTGATCGCCATTTTGGTGATGCGGGCGTTTGGCCGCTCGCTCATGCGCATCTTCATCTCCGAGGAGAAGCTGGATAGGTTCGATAAATATGTCAGGACACGAGGATGGGCATATCTTTTCCTCCTCTACATCGTGCCCAACCCACTTGGCGATACGGTAAACTACATGGCGGCGCTCTCGGACATCAAACTGTGGAAGCTTCTTCTGATGGTTGCTGTGGGCCGTATACCCTCACTCATCGTGGGTAGCTGGCTGGGCAAGCAGTCAATCCACTTCTCAACCATCCACTGGATAATTCTGGCTGCGGGGTTTGTAGGACTTCTGGTAGGTGTTTACCTTATCCACAAGCCACTTGAGAACCTGGCGATGAAGCTATCGGTAAAGCTCTTGCCGCCGAATTCACCCCGCACGCCTGCTTCACAGCCGCGCGGGGACCCCGAATGATACCCATCGGAATTGGCTTAGGAGCAAAGCCCGCGCCGTGTCCGTTATTTAACCATAGATTATTTGGAAAAATGGAAGGCGGCCTCTCCAGGCCACCAAGGTAACTTCTGTTTTTCTTGCGATCTTTTCTTCGCAGAAGAAAAGGAGCATTATTCACCCCTCCCCCTTTATCCCCCTACCCTATGGGGCGCAGTAAAATTGGCGCCCCAAGGGGCACGCTGTCCACACAGGGAGGGGGAACTATTATCTCGAATAAGCAAACATTCCTAAATTCCCATTGCGAACTTTTCTGTGAAGGAGAAAAGGAGCATCCCAAAAAGGAGCACATTTATCTTGACAACTTCCTTAACGAGTCTATGCTTTGGGTATGGATTACCGTAAGGCAGGCGTGGATATCGCGACGCTGGATAGGATCAAGAAGAGGATGTCGAGAGCGGTGAAGCGAACGTTCACCGAGAACGTGGTTACCGAGTTCGGGCACTTCGGCGGAGGGTTTCGCCTGAAGGGGTATCGCAAGCCGGTGCTCGTGGCCTCGACCGACAACATCGGCACCAAGGCCAAGGTCGCGAGACTGGCAGGCCGCTACGACACGGTGGGCGCGGACATCGTGAACCACGGGATTAACGACATCCTGTGCACCGGTGCCCAGCCCCTGTTCTTTCTCGACTACCTTGCGTTCTCCAAACTGGATGCGGATAAGGTGGCCGAGATCGTCGAGGGTGCGGCAAAGGCGTGCAGAAAGGAGGGGGTTGCGCTCATCGGCGGCGAGACCGCCCAGCTCCCAGGGGTTTACAAACCGGGCGAGTATGATCTGGTTGGAACGATCGTGGGGGCGATCGAAGAAGGCAAGCTGATTGACGGTAGTGAGATCAAGGAAGGGGATGTGGCGATAGGACTGCGCTCCACCGGACTTCACACCAACGGCTACTCCCTGGCAAGAAAGGTGCTTCTTGAAGGCAACGCCCCCCTCCCCATGGACGCACCGGTCCCGGGGACCAAAAAGACGGTGGGCCAGGCGCTTCTGGCCGTGCACAAATCCTATCGGAAAGAGGTTGAGGGGGTGAAGCCGCTTCTTAAGGGCATCGCCCACATCACCGGCGGCGGGTTCGAGGGAAACGTATCGAGACTGCTTCCTGATAACGTGGACTGCGTGATCAAGAAAAAGAGCTGGAAGCCACAGCCTATCTTCCGTCTGATACAGATTCGCGGCCAGGTTGCAGAAGATGAGATGTATCACGTGTTCAACATGGGGATAGGTATGGTGCTGTTCGTAAGGTCGAAGGACGCTGAGGAGGTACGCGAGAAGACCCGTGGTATCCTCATCGGCAGGATCGAGAAGGGTAAAGGAAGAGTAAATCCAGCATGAACAATCAGCTTCAAAGGCTCACGAGACTCGCCGAAATCCTGGGACGCGATCGTCGTTACAAGCTTGAGGCTTATCTCTTCGTAATCGAGGCATTGCACTACGAGCTGAAACGTCTGGGGGTGGACTCTCCAGATAAACGGCGTCACCTCACGGCCAGAGAACTCCTTGAAGGGATCAGGGCGCTGGGCTGGGAGCGATACGGCCGACTGGCAAAACAGGTATTCGAGAGCTGGGGGGTTCGCTCTACTCGAGACTTCGGGGAGATAGTGTTTAACCTTATCGAGGCCGGGGAGTTTACCAAGACCGACGAGGACCGCAAGGAAGATTTTGTGGGCGTCTTCGACTTCGACCGCGATCTGGTTAACGCCTATCCTCTAGGCGATGCATCAAAAGATTGACGCCGGTTTGAGGTTCTTGTCACCACAAAAAAACGGTTGAGGTTGATTTAGGGATGCACGCGAGAATAGAGGCGGAGTTCACAGGACGCGGCCCGATCCTCACCAACCTCCCCAGATATGAAAAGCGCGGTGGACAGCTGGAAATGGCATTAGCGGTGGCGGACGCGCTTACCTCAGAAACCAACCTGATGGTGGAGGCGGGCACCGGCATCGGCAAAAGCTTTGCCTATCTTGTGCCCTTGATCTACTGGACCCTCAAGGAAGGCCGCAAGGCGGTGGTCGCCACCGGAACCAAGGTTCTGCAGAACCAGCTTGTCGCCAAGGACCTGCCCTTCCTTGCAGATCACAGCGATATACCGTTTAAGTTCGAGGTCCTCTATGGTCAGGAGAATTTTTTCTGCCGCCGCAGGGCCGGGATGGTCGCTCAGTACGGTCTTTTTGACGATCCGGACCAGGCCTCAGAGCTTGAGCGGATTGCAACCTGGGCCAGTCAAGAAAGCGGTGTCTTCGAAGACTACCAAGAACCCATCTCCCCCGGACTCAAGGGACAGATAAGCCGCCGCTCCGAGGCCTGCCTTCGCCGCAACTGCACCTACTACGTCGAGTGTCCTTACTACCGCAAGCGCCGGGCAGCCGAGCAGGCCGACATCATCGTGATCAACCACCTCCTGTTCTTTGCCCATCTTGAGTCGGCGGGCAAGCTTCTGCCAGAGTTCGGTGCCGCTGTATTCGACGAGGCGCAGCGCCTTGAGCAGGTAGCCGCCTCCTACTTCGGGGTACGCTTGACCTCGATCGGGCTTTCATTGCTTTGCTCCCGTATCTACAATCCCCGCCGCGGCTCGGGGATAGCCCCCAAGCTACCCGGCTTCCCCGCACTCAAACCCAAACTGCGGGCGCTCATCGAGGAGACTCGCTTGGCGGCTGACAACTTCTTTATGAATATAGCCAATTTGCTCAAGCCCTACGAGACCAAGAAACGCATCCGTGCAGCGGGCTGCGTACCCAACGATCTTGAGCAACCACTTGACGATCTTTCCGGGTTCCTTTTCGAGAAGGCCAAGGACACCGACGATGAGAATCTGTCTTTCGAACTCATCTCGCTTGGGGACCGGGTATCGGTGGCTAAGGGCGCGGTGGTCAGTTTCCTGGACATGGCCGATGCGAACTCGGTTTACTGGATAGAGGCAAGCGACCGTAACGACCGTGTCTCGATCCACTCGGCTTTGATTGACGTTTCTGAGATGATGCGCAACTCGGTGTGGAACCAGTCTTGGACCAACATCCTGACCTCGGCCACCCTGACCGTGGGCAAGCGGTTTGATTTTACCGCGGAGAGGATAGGGTTTAAGGGCAGGACGCTCTGGATCGGCTCGCCATTTGATTACGAGCAGAACGCCCTGACCTATGTAGGGCACGATCTGGTATCGCCCAAGCATGAAGCGTGGGCCGAGCGCATGCCGCAAAGGGTCGGCGAACTGCTCAAAGTAAGCGAAGGTAGAGCATTAGTCCTATTCACCAGCTACGCAACGCTAAACAAAACCGTCGAGGCTCTGGAAGAAGAGGTCTCCAAGAAGCACACCGTGCTGGTGCAAGGGCGGACTAGCAGGAATGTGCTTCTCGATGAGTTCCGGTTCGACACCTCATCGGTCTTATTCGCCACCACCTCGTTCTGGGAGGGTGTGGATATCCCTGGCGAGTCGCTGGTGATGCTGGTGATCACGCGCCTTCCCTTCGAGGTTCCTGACGATCCGCGGGCTGAGGCGATCCTTGAGGGATATCGCAGACAGGGAAAGGAGCCTTTTACCGCCTACCAGCTACCTTTGTCCGTCTTGAGGTTCAGGCAGGGCATCGGAAGATTGATCCGCCGCGACGACGACTACGGGGTGATAGCGGTGCTGGACTCCCGCATCGTCAAACGCGCCTACGGTAGGCTGTTCCTGGACTCGATGCCGCCAGCTCCGGTTGTATTTAACCTACTTGAAGTCCAACGTTTTTTCGAAAACCACTAGCCATCCCTACTGTCATTGCGAGGAGTAACGCTCCATGGAGCGTTCACGACGAAGCAATCTCATAGCACTCATTTAAAGACACTTCAATAAGTCTGATGATTTTCAACTTTCTGCCATGAGATTATTCCCTGCGGTCATCCTTCGGAGCCACGGAAGCCTTCGGCTTCCTCGCAATGACAAAATGAAACGGGCTCTTTGAAGTTCAGCGCTTCTTTGAAAGTCATTAGATTTAGTTACTGCGATCTTTTCTCCGATGGAGAAAAGGAGCATATATCGGGGTCCCCGCTCAGCCGCGAAGCGAATGAGTGGGGTGCGTTCCAGTTGACATATCAACTCCCTTCATTATATTATACCCTATGATTGACCCCAGGAAGATTCGCGAGAACCCTGACGAGATTCGCAAGCTTCTGGCACGAAGAAGGTGTCCGATAAGCGTTGACGAGATTTTAGCAGTAGATGAAAAGCGACGCAAGCTGCAGGCGGAACGTGATACGCTGAGGCACGATCTGAAGCAGGCATCCGATGCCATCGGCAAATTAAAGAGAGAAAGCAAGGATGCATCTGAAGCAATGGCGAAGACCAAGGAGCTTTCTGCTAAAACCAAGGAGCTGGATGGTAAGCTCTCGGAGATCGAGGCACGCTTCGAAGAGTTACTCTGGCAGCTGCCCAATCTGCCTGATCCTGACGCGCCGGATGAAGATACGGTGATCAGATCATGGGGTTCCAAACCGGAGTTCGACTTCCAACCCGCCGATCACGTAACCATCTGCGAGAGACTTGGGCTTTGCGACTTCCGCTACGCGGCATCCTACGCCGGTGCACGTTTTGCCGCCTATACAGGCGATGGCGCGCTCCTCCTGCGTGCGCTGGTAAACCTCTGCCTTGATCTGCACACCAGAGAACACGGTTACAAAGAGGTCTTCCCGCCGGTATTAGCCCGTGCTGAATCGGCAAACGCCGCCGGGCAGCTTTCCAAACTTGAAGACATGTACGCCTTAGCCGACGATCCGTTATACCTCATCCCAACCTCGGAGACAGCACTTATCAACCTGCATATGAGGCAAGAGATCAAGGAAGAAGACTTACCTCTTAAATACACCGCCTACACCTCCTGCTTCCGCCGCGAGGCAGGAACCTACGGCACCCAGACCAAAGGTCTCTTCCGCATACATCAGTTCGAGAAGGTGGAGCTTGTGCAGTTCGCGCATCCTGAGCACTGGCGGGAGGCTTTCGATGAAATCCTTTCTAATGCTGAGAAGGTCCTTCAGCTGCTCGAGCTACCCTACAGGGTGAAAGCGCTCTCCCCAACCGAGGCCGCGTTCCAGGCATCACTCACCTTTGACATCGACGTGTGGGCTGCAGGTGCCGAAGATTGGCTAGAGGTCTCCTCGATCTCCAATTGCGCCGACTTCCAGGCACGTCGCAACAAGACGCGGCTGAGGCTCGCAGACGGCAGCTTGATCTATCCACACATACTCAACGGTTCGGGCACCGCGTTCCCCAGGTTGATTATCGCTATCTTAGAGAACTACCAGCAGGCTGACGGCAGCATAAAAGTGCCTGACGCTCTGCGTCCCTACATGGACGGCAAGGAGCATCTGGGCAGATGAGTGACACCCTCTTCCCGGAGTTCTCTCAAGAGGACGAGCGCTACATGCGCATGGTTTTAGCTCTGGCAGAGAAGGGAAGGGGTCAGGTTTCACCAAATCCGATGGTGGGTGCGGTTATCGTGAAGGAAGGTGAGGTGGTCGGCAAAGGCTATCATTCCCGCTACGGAGGGCCTCACGCCGAGGCTATCGCTATCGCCGACGCCGGGCTGCGGGCGGACGGCGCGACCCTTTATGTGAATCTCGAACCCTGCGTTCACTTCGGGCGTACGCCTCCATGTGTGGAGAAGATATCCAAAGCCCGTATCCTGAGGGTGGTGATCGCCATAAAAGACCCGGACAGGCTGGTTAACGGCAAAGGCATAGAGTACCTGCGCCGCTCACACATTCATGTGGATGTGGGTCTTTTGGAAGCCCAGACTCGCGCGTTGAACCAGGCCTATTTCAAGCACCGCGAGACGGGCTTGCCCTTGATTATCCTTAAGCTCGCTACCGCACTCGACGGGAAGCTAGCTACTTCTACAGGCGACTCCCGGTGGATCACAGACGAGGAGGCGCGGCGTTACTCGCATCAACTGAGGACCGAGTCCGACGCGGTGATGGTAGGCATTGGAACCATCCTGAAAGATAACCCGCAACTTACGGTGAGGCTAGTAACCGGTCACAATCCCCTCAAGGTGATCCTCGACACCAAGCTGAGGATGCCTGCCGATGCCAAGGTGTTCGATGAAGGCAAAACATTGATTTTCACCTCACGCGAATCGCTTGCTCGAAGAGAAAGTTACGATGCGGCAAAGGTTTCGTTCGCAGCGGTCGACCTGACTGAAGATGGACGGCTGAATCTTAAAAAGGTGCTGAAAGAGCTGGGGAGAAGGCAGATCGCCCAGCTTCTGGTTGAAGGAGGCGGCATGCTTGCCTCCGAGCTGCTGCGTCAGGGCCTTGTGGATCGCTTCATCTGCTGCATCAACCTCTCGTTCCTCGGCAAAGGAATCGGCTACACCGACACCATTGAGTATTCCAACATCAACGAACGAATCTGTCTTAAAGACGTGAAGGTTTCCTGGCTGGGTAAAGATCTAAGACTCGAGGCGCGACCTTGTTTACCGGCATCATCGAAGAAGTAGGTATCCTGCGCAGGGTAACCACGCGCGGTGAGAATAAGATACTTGAGATAGAGACCTCCCTGGAGTTAAGGGAGGGTGACAGCCTGGCGGTGAGCGGTGCGTGTCTTACGATTGTCGAAGTCGGCGAGGATTGGGTGAAGGCGGCGGCGACAGGAGAAACGAACAAGCGGACCATCTTGGGCGATCTGCACGCAGGCTCGCGGATCAATCTGGAGAGGGCGCTGACATTGCAAAAGCCCCTGGGAGGCCATCTTGTCCAGGGCCACGTGGACGAGAAGGGCAAGGTTGCCGCGCTCAAGAAGACTCAAGACGCCTGGCATATAGAGGTGGCGTTTTCAAAGGGGTTTGCCGATCTGGTGGTTGATCAGGGTTCTGTTGCCATTGATGGTGTGAGCCTGACGGTTTTAAAGAAGCTGCCCGGCCCGAAGTTGCTGGTAAACATCATCCCGGAGACACTGCGGCGCACCACCTTATCCGGGCTAAGGGTGGGCGATAAGGTGAACCTTGAGTTCGATATAATCGCCAAGTACGTGCGGGAACACACCCGCCCGTAACACCCGTAACACCCGTAACACCCGTAACGCACCTTAACCGCAGATTACGCAGATTTCGCCGATGGATCTGTTCTTTAATCCGTGTAATCTGCGAAATCTGTGGTTTATTCCTAAGCACTTGACACGTTAAGAACGCCCGTTATACTTGACTCCTGTTCTCTGGAGGCATCTGCGGACACGGGAACAAGACAATAACTCCCTGGTGGAGTAAAGTAGCAGATAAGGTGTGTTCGTGAAGTTAACCCTCAAACCTCCGAGGAGGTAGTGATGCATAAAAAACTTTTCATCCCAGGACCCACCGAGGTCCTGCCTGAGGTACTGGCGGCTCAGACCAAGCCCATGATCGGGCACCGCATGAAGGAGGCATCCGAACTGGGAACATCGGTAATCAACAAGCTGAAGAAAGTCCTTGACACCGACCAGCAGGTGATCGTATGGACCGCTTCGGGTTCCTTGATCATGGAGGCATCCATACGCAACAGCGTGAAGAAAGGTGTCCTCAACACCATCTGCGGGGCTTTTTCCGAGCGCTGGCACAAGATGGCCAAGGCCAACGGCTTGCCATGTGGTGCTATTGAAGTCGAATGGGGCAAGGCGATAACGCCGGAGATGGTGGACGCCGAACTGGCAACCGGCAAATACGACGTGCTGTGCCTGACCCACAACGAGACCTCTACCGGCGTGATGAACCCAACCGACGCCATCGCGGAGATGGTGCGTGAGCGCTATCCGGACGTTTTGATCCTGGTAGACGCCGTCTCCTCACTCACCGGTGCCAGGATCAACGTTGACAAATACGACGTGGTTTTGACCTCTACCCAGAAATGTGTGGCACTTCCACCCGGCCTTTCCTTCTGCACCGTCTCCGACAGGTTCCTTGAGCGTGCCAAGACCATCGAGCACCGCGGTTTCTACACCGACTTCCTGCAGATGAAGAAGTACATAGACGAGCGAGGAGGTCAAACCCCGTCTACGCCGAACCTTGCCCTCTACAACGCACTCGACTTCCAGCTCGATAGGATGCTTGCCGAGGGTATGGAGAACCGCTACAAACGTCACTCGGATATGGCCGAGCGCACGCGCTCCTGGGCAAAGGAGCACTTTGATCTTTTCCCTGAGCAAGGCTATGAGTCCGAGACCGTGACCGTTATCGCCAACACCAAGGGCATAAGTGTGGCCGATTTGAACAAGGCATTGGCTGAGCGCGGCATGGCCCTGGCCAACGGCTACGGTAAAAAGCTCAAGGAGAAGACTTTCCGCATCGCTCATATGGGCGATCTTCAGATGAAAGACATTGACGAGCTATTGGCCACGATCGACGAGATCCTCGGCCACTAGGAGGATGTAATGAAGGTTTTAGTAAACGACGCCATCGCCCCCCAGGGCGTCCAGAAGCTGAAGGACGCAGGATTCGAGGTGGTGGTGGATCATCTCGAACCGGAGGATTTGAAAGCTCAGATCAAAGACTACGACGCCCTCATCGTTCGTTCGGCAACCAAGGTGCGCCGTGAGATCATCGAGGCAGCGGATAATTTGAAGGTGATCGGCCGCGCCGGCGTGGGACTGGATAACGTTGACCGCGAGGCGGCCAAGGAGCGCGGCATTGCTGTCTACAACACCCCGGCAGCGACATCCATCTCGGTAGCTGAGCTTGCTCTGGGTATGATGCTTTCCGCGGCCCGGCATATCGCACAGGGCACGGTGAGCCTGAAGCAAGGCCGCTGGGACAAGAAGAAGTTCAAGGGAATTGAGCTTTACGGCAAGACCCTGGGAATCATCGGCATGGGCCGCATCGGCTCCGAGCTTGCAAAGCGTGCCCAGGCCATGGGCATGAGTGTCTTCTTCTTCGACGCCGTAGTCTCCGAATCCGAGTTCGGCACCTACAAGGAGATGGACGAGGTCCTGGCCGAGGCTGATTTCCTTTCCCTTCACCTGCCCCATAACGACAGCACCCATTACCTCATAAGCACCGATGCGTTTGCGAAGATGAAGGACGGAGCGATCCTTGTCAACGCTGCCCGCGGCGGTGTGGTTGATGAGGAGGCGCTGTATGAAGCGCTCACCTCAGGCAAGCTCAGAGCGGCCGCCGTAGACGTCTACGAGAGCGAACCTGTAACCGAGCACAAGCTGTTTAGTCTGGATAACGTGGTGCTCACCCCGCACGTGGGTGCGCAGGCCGCAGAAGGACAGCAGCGCGCAGGCGTGCAGGTCGCAGAAAAGGTAATCGAGGCGCTCAAGGGGTCATAAGTGGCAACCATACGACCGTTCAGAGGGCTTCGCTACAACCCGGAAGAGATAGCTGATCTCTCTCGTGTCATCACCCAGCCCTACGATAAGATCAATACAGAGTTGCAGGCAGCCTACTACGATCGCCACCCTCAAAACTACGTGCGACTTATCTTTGGCCGCGAAGAAGACCGCTACCAGGAATCGGCGGATTTCTTCAACAAGTGGATGGAAGAGGGTCTCATCATCAAGGATGCCGAATCCGCACTCTACCCATACACCCAGACTTATAGGATTGAGGGTAATCCCGACCCGATCACCCGCACCGGATTCATCACCGCACTCAAGCTTCACCCTTACGAGGACAGGGTGATTCTGCCGCACGAGCGCACCCTGAAGGGGCCGAAACAGGATCGCTTCAAGCTCTTTTCAAAGACACATAAGAACTACGAGCAGGTGTTCATGCTCTACGCTGATTCCGACCGCAGGATCGAGCAGCTCTTTGAGGCCGCGATGGCCCAAAAGCCCCTGATGGAGGCGACGGACGATTATGACTGTATCCACAGGGTTTGGCGGGTTTCTGATCCTGAGGTGATCGGCAAGGTTCAGGAGGTTTTAGCTCCCAAACCGGTAATGATCGCCGACGGTCACCACCGCTACGAGACCGCGCTTGCACTCAAGGAGCATCTTACAAAGGATCACCCTGACGTCCCCGATCAAACTGCGTTCAACCACCGCATGGTCACGCTCGTTAATCTGTTCGATCCAGGACTGCTGGTGCTTCCTACCCACCGCTACGTGATAAAACTGAAAACCGACTTCGATACCGCCAAAGCGGAGATGGCAGAGTATTTCGAGATCACGCCGGTTGCCAAGGAAGAACTTGCGGTCAAGGTCAAGGAGAACGCGGATAAGCATGCGTTTGGCCTCTATCGTAAGGACGGTTCCTGGCTTCTGCTGCTCAAGGACGATGCCGTGATGGACGAGGTAATGCCCGCAGATCAGCCCCAGATCAAGGCGCTCGACGTATCTGTGCTGCACAACCTGGTGATCGAGAGGATTCTGGGTATCAGCAAGGAAGAGATCGAGTCATACATCCGCTACGAGCGATACGTTGATAAAGCGTTCGAGAATGTGGATTCCGGCGAGTTTGAGATATGCTTCCTCATGAACCCGACAAAAGTCGAGCAGGTTGAAGCGGTCTCGGCGGCCGGAGCCAGGATGCCTCAGAAGTCCACCGACTTCTACCCGAAGCTCGTTTCAGGTCTGGTGGCGTTCGACGTGGCCCCTGGCGAGGTCCTGCCTGAATAGCCGTGTCTGGACGTAACTAAAAAGAATTCAGAGGGCCGCTTTGGACGCGGCCCTCAACTTTTTAAAAAGAGGAGGATAGATGTCTCTGGTAGTGGTTTTCGCGATCATTACTGCACCCATAGATAGCCTCTGGCAGGTAGAGTACGATCACATACTTGAAGGGCTCCAGCTTATGAATCTTGAGGTTTCAGATCTGGGCTACGATAAGCTCTGGCGCGAAGACTCCTTCAGGCTCGAAATCGTCAACGACCTTATGAACAACCCGCTGGACGTGCCGGACTACGTGCTTTTGTCAGGTAAGGAGATACGTGAGCTCTACCGGCCTTCCGACTACCTGAGGTTTACATGTCTGGAGCTTACCGGAAAGAGGTTCAGATCGGAGAAGATAAAAGCTGCAGATATCGAGGATGCGGTTAAAGAGGTGTTCGAATTGACCAGCCAGCATCTGGATAAGGCGTTCAAAGGGCTGACCCCGGATCAGAGAGACAGCCTGATCTACACCGCACCTGCCTTGTGGTCTGATGAGGCGGACTCGCTTGAGGACGGTTACCTCGGTGCGTTGCACGCAGAGTTCGGTTTAGAAAGGGACACAAGCTATGCGCTGAGTAAACTCGACATCCTACGCCTGGCCGCCGAAACTGATATGGTCGAGCTTCACGCCGCAGGAGCCATACTTGCACAAGGGCTCGAGGAGCTGATTCCACTTGCAGAGGAGCTTCTCAAGCAGGAGAACCCTCCTCAGGTGCAGGTGGAGGGCGTTGAAGGAGTGGTCTACGCGGTCTACGCTCTCCCCGATGGCCAGAAATGCGTTATCGGCGGGCCGTGGCATAACACCTATACCGGTGATTTCGCGGTGATCATCGATCTGGGCGGCAACGATGTCTACGAAGGACGAGCCGCAGGTGCGGTTGGCGAGCTGTGGACCGCGGTCAGCTTCGTGCTCGATCTTGCAGGAGACGACGTCTACCGCAACCGTACCAAGCTGGTAAACCAGGGTGCGGCGCTCTTCGGTGCAGCACTTCTCTGGGATATGGAGGGTGCCGACTCCTACACCGCGTTCCATATCTCACATGGTGCGGGTCTGTATGGGATCGGCATGCTGATCGACGAGGACGGAGAGGATTCTTACAGGGCCGGATTCTTCACCCAGGGCGCGGGCAACTTCGGATCAGGTGTGTTGGTAGATCGTGAAGGCGACGACACCTACCGGGCCTGGGACTGGGCCCAGGGCATGGGCGGCCCGTGGGGATACGGGTTAATTGCCGACTACGAAGGCGATGATCTGTACTACGCGGGCGGGGTGCACATACATCATCCCTTAACACCTGACCAGTACCGCTCGTTCGCCCAGGGGTTCGGGTTCGGCTGGCGCGATATTGCCTCGGGCGGTATCGGATTCCTATACGACCGGCAGGGCAACGACAAGTACATCTCAGAGATATACGCGCAGGCCACCTCCTACTGGTTCGCTCTGGGCATGCTTCTGGATGAACAGGGCAACGATCTCTACACCGCGGCCCAGTACTCTCAAGGTGCGGGTATACACCTCTCGGTAGGGGCGCTGCTCGATCTTGAGGGCGACGACCACTACTTCTCCCGGTACGGGCCTTCCCAGGGCGAAGGCTACGACTGGGCGGTTGGGTGGCTTCTTGATGCCGACGGCGACGATGTGTATTACGCGTCAGGAGGTCAGGGGATCGGCCTGACCAACTCGGTAGGGATATTCGTGGACACAAGGGGTAACGACGACTACTGCTCGAGGGAAGGTCTTTCCCAGGGCGGGGCAAACTGGGCAAGAGGAACAGGAGGGGTCGGTATGTTTATCGACCTTCAAGGCTCGGATCGTTATGCTGAAGAGGATAAAGGTGAGAACAACCACGTCTGGACCTCAGGCACCTTCGCCCTGGGTATGGACGTGGAGGCTGTGGAGCCTCGCAAGGAACCCTGGCAGGATACGGTTACTACCTTCCCTGAGCTGGATACTATAGAGTCGGATTCTGCCAAGATGGCGCGCTTGTTCCACTACGCGTCCTTGTGGGAGGTGCGCGGCGACATCGCCAAGGTGCGAACGGCCAGAAGGATGCTGAAAGAGGATTACGCAGAGCAGGCGGTCTCATATATCTTCAACTACGAGTTCTGCACCTACAGCGGGCTGACCCTTCGTGCCATCGAGGAGCACTTCAAGGAGTTCAAGGACACCGCCGCCTACTATCTCTATCAAGGTCTTGAAGCAGACAACGACACCATCGTTCGCAACTCGATCTATCTTCTTGGGCAGCTCGAGATCGAGGGAGCAGCAGACACATTAATCAAAAAGCTTGAGGACAAACGCAACGACTCCCTGGCAGGCTCACTGGTCTCTGCGCTTGGGAAGTTAAAGGCAAATCAGGCGGTTCCTGCGATAGTCCCCTACGCCGATCATCATAAGGAACGCATGAGGATTCTGGTGGCCGAGGCTTTCTCAAAGATAAAGGACGAAAGGGCCGTACCTGTCTTGATAGATGATCTTTCGGATCCCTACTTTACGGTCCGCGCCGCGGCGATGGCCGCTTTAGCCCAGATAGGTGAGGCGGCACTTGAACCCCTTGAGATTGAGTTGGACAAAGCACGCAAACCGGATTATCAGACAACACTCCTGCGAGCACTGCGCAACGTCTATACGAAACTAGAGGACGAGGAGAAGACCTCAGACCTCAAGGAGCGCTTGGCTGAGCTTGCGCGGCCCTATCTTGATGCCTCCTACCCCGCACTTCGCGAACAGGCGCAAAGGCTTCTGGACGAGGTGGAAGGACGCAGCATACTCTCTCCTA
This sequence comes from Candidatus Stahliibacteriota bacterium, assembly GCA_004375895.1. Lineage (GTDB taxonomy): Bacteria > Hydrothermota > Tepidihabitantia > B3-TA06 > B3-TA06 > B3-TA06. Next base: position 110,907 of record SOJW01000020.1, on the reverse strand, counting down.
CCGAGCTGTTCGGCTATCCTGAGCAAGCTTGGGATTGATGGAGCAATCTAAAACACCCTTAGGGTAATCCCCGGTATCTAAAACCTACGAGGGACGAGGTGTTGCCTTAGCCAATTAAGACATTGATACCATTTTTTTGATTTATGCCAAAAGCTCTTGACAATCATAAAATTTTGTGCATTATTAGGGATAGAAGGAATGTTTATGTCCTTCTTTCAGAAACCTTCAACCCAAGGAGGAGATATGCACAACTCCAAAAAACTCATACTCGCCGTCCTGGCAGTTATCCTGCTGCTGGGAGCCACTCCGGCGTTCGCTCAGCTGGCCGGCAACTGGGAGGGCACTGGTACCGGCTACTGCTACCCCAGAAACAACTTTGTCATCTACCCCTGGCAGGAATGGGAAGGAGAGATCCCGCTCACTCAGGATGTCTTCACCGGCGAATGGCGGGACTCTAACCTCAGCCACGGCACCTTCGAGGGCGAGATCCTCTGGATAAGCACTGACGTTGCTGTCTGCAACGGCGAATGGACCTGGTACGATCCTACCGGTTCAGACGATCCCGTATACGGCGGCGATTTCGAGATGAAGTTCTACGTCTACGAGAGAGAATGTACCGGTACCTGGACATCCATCTGGCCATCGCCTGGCCTGCCGGGAACCATGAGAGGCAGAAAAATAGATTAGGTAACACACAAAACACCTGTGGGGGGGCGGGTTCACGTCCCCCTAATAAACCTTAAACCTCAAAGGAGGAACAAATGAGCACCCCCAAAAAAATCCTGCTAACCGGTTTGGCGGTGATCCTTTTACTAGGGGCCACGCCTATTGCCGCCCAGATCGCAGGAGTCTGGGAGGGCACTGGTAGGGGCGAAGCTTATCCGCCCTGCCACCCACCTATACACCCCTGGCAAAACTGGATAGGCGAGATACCCAACAGTCTGGACGTCTTCTACGGCGAATGGCGGGACTCGGACTGCAACCACGGCATCTTCAAGGGCGAGATCGAGTGGGTAAGCATCACCGAAGCATACTGCGAAGGTTATTGGACTTGGGATGATCCTTCCGCCCCGTCCATCGTTGCAGGCGATTTCGAAATGACGTTCTACATCCTGGAAGGAATATGCGAAGGCACCTGGACATCCATCTGGCCATCGCCTGGCCTGCCGGGAACCATGAGAGGCAGGAAGGTACACTGAACCTTAACGCCGAGGGGGCCCCGTCCCCCCTCGGGATGAATCTTAAACCAGAAAGGAGTAAAGATGAGTAACTCCAAAAAACTCCTACTGACCGCTTTGGCGGTAATCCTTTTACTAGGAGCAACCCCCCTCTTCGCCCAGCCTGTCGGAACCTGGGACGGCACGGGCGAGGGCTGGTGCCCCTTTCCTGTACCCTACCCTTCAGAGTACATGAAGCCCTGGCAAACCTGGAAAGGTCGCCTGGAGCCTGACCCTAATCAGGTTGGATACATCTTCTTCGGCGATTGGTACGACGCCAGCGAAGAACACGGCTCGTTCAAGGGTCGTGCAATTCTGGAAACGCCTACCGAGATCGGCTGCCGGGGAGACTGGTACTGGTGGGATGAGCGTGTGGACCCCCCCCGCGTTTATCATATGGGTACTTTCAACATGACGTTCAGGCGCGACGGGAGTTCGTGCAGAGGCGAGTGGCAGGCCCACCTTCCCAGCGGAATATACTCCGGCACCATGAGAGGTAGCTGGATAGAACCGTAGTAAGATCAGGGGGCGGCCTTCCGCCCCCTGATAAAACCTAAACCTCAAAGGAGGAACATAATGAGTAACTCCAAAAAAATCCTCATCGCCGCGCTTGCGGTGATCTTCCTCGCAGGGGCCACGCCTATTGCCGCCCAGATCGCAGGCACCTGGGAAGGCACTGGCCGCGGCTGCTGCTATCCACGGCTCAGTACGGTCATATACCCCTGGCAGGAGTGGAAAGGCGAGATCCCCAACTCCCAGGATGTCTTCACCGGCGAATGGTGGGATGCTGACGGCAACCACGGCACATTCAAAGGTGCGGTCGAATTCTCAGTCATCCCAGAGTTAGCGTACGCTGAAGGCGAATGGACATGGTACGACCCCACAGGTCCCAGCCACGAACCGTTGTATGGCGGAGATTTCGAGATGACGTTCTACATCCTGGAAGGAAGATGCGAAGGCACCTGGACCTCCATCTGGCCCTCACCCAGCGATCACGGAACCATGAGAGGAAGAAAAATAGATTAGGTAACACACAAAACACCTGTGGGGGGGGCGGGTTCCCGTCCCCCTAATAAACCTTAAACCAAAAGGAGAAGCAATGAGTAACTCCAAAAAGCTAATGCTCACCGCCTTGGCAGTGATCTTTCTGATCGGAGCAACGCCTCTTGCCGCCGAGCTCGACGGCATCTGGGAAGGCCATGGCGATGGAAGCTGCTACGCCCCGGACGGCACCCTTATCTATCCCTGGCAAAACTGGATAGGTGACGTCCTGAACGGAACCTTCGAAGGCGTGTGGGAAGACTCGGACGGCAACTACGGCGATTTCCACGGCGGCATCATATCCTTCTACATCTCTGTTGAACCACCTTCGCATACGTTTGCCCACTGCAAAGGAACCTGGACGTGGGTGAGCTCCGAAGGCACAATACCCATCGAAATGGGTGGCTTCTCGATGGAGTTCAATCTGGACCTTGAAACCTGCGAAGGTGAATGGTGGTCTTACTCTGGCCCTGGGCTTGGCGGACACATGTGGGGCTACAGGTTAGGAGACTGAGGCATAATAGAAACCATCAGGGGGCGGGCTTCCGCCCCCTATAAACCCTAAACCTCAAAGGAGGAACAAATGAGCACCCCCAAAAAAATCCTGCTAACCGGTTTGGCGGTGATCCTTTTACTAGGGGCCACGCCTATTGCCGCCCAGATCGCAGGCACATGGGAAGGCACCGGAACCAGCTGCTGCTGTCCACACCCGGGCACGATCATCTACCCCTGGCAGAAGTGGGTAGGCGAGATCCCCAACTCTGAAGACGTCTTTTCCGGCGAGTGGAAAGACAACCTCGACAACCGCGGCACATTCGAAAGCGAAATCCTCTGGGTAAGCACCACCGTCGCAATCGCCAGAGGTTCTTGGTACTGGTTCGATCCTACCGGTACCAGTCACGAACCGGTATACGGAGGCGACTTCGAGATGAAGTTCTACGCCTTCGAGAGGGAATGTACCGGTACCTGGACTACCATCTGGCCGTCGCCCAGCGAGCAGGGGACCATGAGAGGCTGGAAGGTGGAGTAATAACTTCAAACCGAGGGGGCGGTTCTCCGCCCCCGATTTTTATACCCTGCTACCAGCTGATCAAACATCCCTTGATTTCCCCTCATAACTGGATACAATCCTCTGGAGGATTTAATGAAGACGGTTGTTGTTTACTACTCGCGCTACGGGAACTCGCGGGTGGCGGCGCGCTTGATAGCAAAACATCTTCAAGCACCCGTGCACCGCATAGAGGTCAAGCGCCACAGAGGAGTGGTCCGCTCTACGTTCTCCGCCCTTTTCGGGCGTCGTCCTGAGATCAAAACCATCCCTCTACAACCCCAGGACTGGGACCTTATGGTGCTTGTGGTTCCGATATGGTCAGGCAGGCCGGCAACACCTCTTAAAACCTTCCTTGCCGAGACACGACTTGCCGAAAAGCAGGTGGCTGTGTTCTTTTCCTACACCAAAACCGATCCCCACAAACGCCCTTCGCGCTGGATGCAAAAGGTGTTGGGGCACTTCGGTGCGCGGCTCGTTGCCGTAGGCGGGTACAACATCTCCCTTAAGAATCACACCGTACTCAAGCAGCGAATCTGGGACTTTCTCGCCCAGCTCCCGCCACAAGCCATCCCATCGGCTCCCTCCAAGAAATCCGCCAGGCGCAGCCCTCAAAAATAGCCTGCCCTATCCACAATTAGAGGATCGGACCTCGGATTCCCTTTCGGTACTCAGAAATCTTCCGATAATTCGCTCTCTCCGCAATTAGAGGATCAGACCCCCTAAAACCGCTTCAAGCGCATCTACTTGCTCTTCATCCTCGTGGTAAGCAAACCTATGAATGAACTGAGTGATCGCGTCTGCATGATGACTTTACCAGGGCCGGTGAAGCTTGCGACCAGGCCCTCGCCCGAAAGAAGTGTGCTCTTCAGGCCGCCTACGGCCTTTACGTTGTACTGCACGTCCTCATCGAAAGCGACCATGTGCCCGGTATCCACCTTGAGTTCCTGACCGGCAGGCAGTTCACGCTCGGTCATCGCCCCGTAGGAGGACAGGAAAAGATCGCCGGTGCCCGAGATCTTCAGAAGGAACAGACCTTCGCCGGAGAAGAATGTTTTGGCGCCGCCGAACTTCGTGTCTACCTCGATGTCTCCTACCGAGCAGATGAACGAGCCGGATTGGACAAACAGGGTGTTGCCGACCATCGGGACGTGTTTGATGTCGCCCGGGACGGAAGAGGCAAGGGTTACTTCGCCTGTGCCGGTGTAGTGGTTCATGAAGAAGCTCTCGCCGCCCAGGAGTGAACGCTTGAGTGCTCCGCCAAGACCGCCTCGCATCTTGGTTTCGATGTTGACGGCACCGTCCATTGAGACCATCGCTCCGGCTTCAGCGGTAATCTTTTCGCCCTCGCCGATCCGGATCGAAAGCAGGGAAAACGCAGGCCCATACTCTATCTTGTGTTCCATTTACGCCTCCTTATTTGATTGGCTGTGTATAATCCTCAGAATCGAGCGCTTGTCAAGTTGTGAGACGGTTACCAACGAATAAAACTATGTCCCTTCCCTAAGAAGATTTAAGTAATCTCGGTAAACAAATCTTCGTGGACGAACATTATAATTCCCCTCAAGGATCTCGAGCTCGACAAGTGTATCCAACAGATGCGAAGCTGTAGGATAAGTAATTCCTAGCCACTCTGCCACCTGGGATACAGTAACTATGGGTCTACTTCCCAGACGGTCGAGAAGCACCAAAGCCCTACTAGGGTGCCTTAGTTTACCTCTCATAGTCTCCTTATGAGATTCAATCAGTTTTTTGATTTTCGTAATCAGTGAGATCGACTCCAACGAAACCTTCTTAATTCCTTCAAGGAAGAAGGAAAGCCAACCCTCCCAATCGCCTTCATGCCGAATTGCATTGAGGCTAGCATAGTATTCGTCCCTATTTGCCTTGAAGTATAAACTTAGATAAAGAATTGGCCGGTTAAGTATACCTTCATGGCAGAGAAAAAAAGTAATAAGCAGACGTCCCACTCGGCCGTTACCGTCCAAGAAAGGATGTATTGTTTCGAATTGAGCGTGCATGAGACTACATTTTATTAGAGGATGCTCATCGGTCTCCTTATGCAGGAAATCTTCCCATTCCCACAGAGCTTTCATCATCTCATGAGGAGGCGGGGGAACAAAAACGGCGTCCCTTAGAAGCGAGTTTGGAGGACCAATCCAGTTCTGTTCTTTTCGAAACTCTCCAGGATGTTTTCTTTCGACACGGGTTCCTTTAATGAGGCATTCGTGTATCTCCCGAATCAAACGCAGAGAAAGAGGTAAAGAATTAAGGCGCTCAAGTCCATAATTGAGTGCCTTAACATAATTAATAACTTCAAGAACATCGGAAAAACTTGGATCTCTACGGGTTGGATCGAATGCAAAAACATCCTCCAAAGACGCTTGGGTACCTTCAATCTGAGAACTGAGTAAGGCTTCTTTATTAACAAACGAAGCAACAAATAAATCAGGGTTAGGAAGAAGCTCGGCGTGTGCGTCAAGTTTACATAAAGCACCATAGGCATCCACCAGCAACTTGATCCTTCGGGAATCCATCTGAAGTGACGGATTGTCAGGAGGCAACGGCTTGGGGATAAAGGCTTGGTATCCTGTAGCTTGCTGGAGATATACACCACTTCTAGAATGTGCCTTTAGCATAAGGGAAGTATAGTCTCAAATTAAAATTTGTCAAGGTTTTTTTAATTAAAGGCCCGAAGTGGAATCCCTGTTAAAATTATTTTACTGCCGCGGTAAAAATTCGTGGCGAATTATAAAAACACCCACTTTCTTTAAATCGTCACCGCGGAAGACTGTTTTTTCCTGATTTTTTTAAGACCGCGGCAGGGAAAACGCAGGCCCATACTCTATCTTGTGTTCCATTTACGCCTCCTTGTTTGATTGGCTGTGTATAATCCTCAGAATCGAGCGCTTGTCAAGCAATTTATACCCCACGTCTTCACTTCGTGAAGCCGCGTGGACCCCGATTTTTGCTCCTTTTTGCCTTCGGCAAAAAGATCGCAAAGGAGAAAAACACATTATCTCTGGGAATAAATCACTACGTCCTTCCGGCTCCTGCGAATCAATTTCTCCGAGCCTCTACAAGAAGGCGAAGCATTCGTTGTTTCGGCAAAAACTTCCTCCCTGCGATCTTTTCTCCGCAGGAGAAAAGGAGCAATAAAAAACGGGGTCCCCACGCGGCTACGCAGTAGACGTGTGGGGTAAAAAAACCGGGGCCTTGCATTTGTCCTGACGAACAAATACTTCAGGCGCAGTAAGGTATATATTATTTGCTGCGCCTTTCGCGGCCCCTCCTAACTCGTATCAACTTGGTTTTCCATAGCAACCCAAAACCCCCCATTTAATAAAAACCGGGGCCTTGTGGCCCCGGCTCTTTGTGGTCTTTCTAGGGTCGGATGGTTAGGAAGTGCGTGTGCCCTCTGCGGTTAATCTGGAAAAGGACCACGTCTGCATTCTCCAGATCACCTTTCAGTCTCTTTAACTCTTTGACGTTAGAGATGGGGATTTTGTTGACTTTAACGATTACGTCTCCGACCCTGATCCCTGCCCTGTCGGCCAGACTGCCGGGTTCGACATCCTCCACCAGAACCCCATGCTTGAGATCATAATCCTTCTTGATTCTGTCACTTATGTCTTTGACCGTTATGCCAAGGATAGATGTCTTGGTCCCTTTCTCCTCTTCGGGTACAGGCTCGATGCGGGTGGAGAGTTCCTCGCGAGCTGGGCGTTCGGCAAGCCTCAGGGTTATCTTCCTGCGTTTGCCTTCACGGATAATATCAAGGTCTACCTTTGTGCCAGGTGCAGTGCTCGCGGCAAGCCAGCGAAGCTGATCTACCGAGGTTATCTTTTCTCCGGCAAACGAGGTGATTAGGTCGCCGTCCTCCAGACCCGCCTTCTCGGCCGGTGAGTCAGGAACAACCCTGGTTACAAAAACCCCTTCTTCCTCGATATCCATTGCTTCAAGCACCTCAGGTTTGACTTCCTCGAGATATATCCCCATATAGCCGCGTGAGATCTTGCCGTGCTTGATAAGCTCGCCTGCGATATCGGCGGCCATGTCAGAAGGAATGGCGAACCCTATACCTGAGTTCGCAAGCCCGTTCGTACGGATGGCGGTGTTGATGCCGATGACCTCGCCATTGATGTTGCATAATGCTCCGCCCGAGTTGCCCGGGTTGATTGCCGCGTCGGTCTGCAGGAAGTTCTGGTAGCTTGGACCGCCATATAGGAGCACGTTACTGCGTCCCTTGGCACTTACCACGCCCACTGTCACGGTCTGCTCAAGGTTGTAGGGGTTGCCGATGGCAATCGCCCAGTCGCCGACCTTGACCTCTTCAGAGCTGGCAAACTTCGCTACCGGGAGGGGGTCCTTGGCTTTGATCTTGAGAACGGCAAGGTCGGTCTCAGGGTCTGTGCCGATGACTTCCACGTCTTTGCCGGAGAACTCCCTGCCGTCTGACAACTTTACTCCGATATCCTTAGCGCCATCAACCACGTGGTTGTTTGTCAGTATGTATCCTCGTTCATCGAAGATCACGCCGGAGGCGGCACCCGGAACAAACCGGGGGGCACGTGGAGCAGGGATGTCGAAGTCCCAAAATTCAAAGAACTTACGAAGTTCTTCCGGGACACTCTCCTCGTCGAAATCGAACCCCTGAACGAATGGAACCTCCTTTGTCACGGTGATACCGACCACCGCCGGCGCCACCTTATCCACCACCTCGCTGAATCCTTCAAGCGGTACAGCAGCGTTGAGTGCTGCCGATGAGATAAGGATCAAAATGCTTAGAACTCTTCTCATCTTTTTCCTCCTTACGGTTATTATTGCAACTTTATCCTTACTCCTTACTCTTTACCTGTAGATGGTCTCCCCTACGGTAACGATCCACCCTTCGTCTTCTTTAGGTATATGGAACCAAGGCCCTTGCCTGAAGTGGGGGGTCTTAGCGGCCTCTAAGTTCTGCCTGGCCGTCTCATCAAGCGGGATAAGAATAACTGTATCATGCGAAGGCTCCTCATAGGCTGCAACATGTACATCTGAGTGGTTGGTTTGGGATGATTGACCGAACCCCTGAGCGTGTGCCAGCCCAAGCGGCGGGCCAACGGGTTCGGCTGCGGGTTCAATTACCAGTGGTGTTACGGGTTCCGCTCGATGCTTCTGAGTGGTGCTGTGGGGAAGAAGTATAAATAGAGCTATTGCAGCACTTATTGCAAATCCCAGGATTATCCCGCGCCACAATCCATGGGTAGTCTGTGCTTTGATACGCTCACGGACACCTGAAAGAAGGCCTTGGGGCACCGCCAGAGGCTCAAGGCTTTCTGCCAGATCCTTGATCTGGATGATCTCTGCAAGACGCCTCTCGCATCCCGAGCACCCCTTAAGGTGAGTTGCCAGGTGAGTTTTTTCCGCTCCACTCAAATCCCCGTCGGCGTAGCGGGATAGGGTTGCATCAGACGGGTGTCGGCCCATTGCGCCTCCAGATTCCTTTAAGTTTTTTCCTCAAAATAACACGCGAACGATGCAGTAGCGACTTGGACGAACCCGCTGTAATGCCCAGGATTTCTGCTATCTCTGCGTGGCGGAAACCCTGGATGTCGTGAAGCACAAAGACGCTGCGATAGCTAGCAGGCAGGCTTGCAACGGCCTTCTCGAGCTCAATGCGTGCATCATGATCGCGCTTCGGCGAGGCTGTCCATTCCTGAATCTCGACCGTTTTCAGCTTCTTGCGCCTCATTCGATCAATGCAGTGGTTCATCGTGATCCTGTATATCCAGGTCGAAAGCTTCGAACGACCTCTGAACCTATCAAGGTTCTTGTAGACCTTAACAAACACATCCTGTGTCGCGTCCTGCGCGTCGGCACGGTTGGCAAACATCCTGTAGCACAGATTGTAAACCATAGCCACGTGGTCGGCATAGATTTGCTCCAGTTTCTTTTCTCGTTCGCGTTCTCTCACCTCGGCACGCGACTCCTTCTCCGCCTGCCGGGTGTCAAGAGCCGCAGTTAACCCCTCGCTGTCCATCGTTTTATTTTGACGTGAAGAACCCCTGAAAGGTTCGCTCGATCTTGAAGATTTTCTGAAAGAAGCGCTCACAGGTAAATATAGACACATTTTTGCCAAATTCAACGGTCGATTCCGTTGATCTTACGGAATTCGCAGGAAAACCCTGCCCTGATTTTGCCCGGCAGCAAGATTCACCAGAGGCGATGCATGCGTCGCCCCTACGAATTGTCTACGGATAAATGAAATTGAACAACTGATTTGCCAACTCCACATCCAATCCCTTGAGAATCTTGTATTCCTGTAAAGCCGAGCCTGTATCTTTAGTTCTTAAATAAGCCAGGCCCAAACCGTAATGCGCATAGGCATAATCTGAATTGAAGCATATCGCCTGCTTGTAAGCCTCTATTTCTTCGGAATAGCGACCAAGGTTAGCGTAAGCCACACCCAGATTGTAATGTGCATAGGCATTATCCGGATTGATACGTATCACCTGCTTATAGGCCTCTATCGCTTTGGAGTAGCTTTTAAGGTTAAGGTAAGTCAAGCCCAGATTGTAATACGTATAGGCATCATCTGGATTGATGCGTATCGCCTGTTTGTAGGCTTCTATCGCTTCGGAATAGCGACCGAGCTTAGCGTAAGCTAGACCCAGATTATAGTACGCAGCGGCATAATCGTGATCAATACGAATCGCTTGCTTATAGGTCTCTATCGCTTCGGAGTAGAGACCGAGTTCGCTGTAAGCCCAGCCCAGGTTGTAATGCGCCTTGGCACTATGGGGATTAATACTAATCGCCTGTTTGTAGGCTTCTATCGCTTCGGAATAGCGACCGAGCTTAGCGTAAGCTATACCCAGATTATAGTACGCCTCGGCATAATCGGGATTAATACTAATCGCCTGTTTGTAGGCTTCTATCGTTTTGGAGTAGAGACCGAGTTCGCTGTAAGCCCAGCCCAGAGAATAAAAAGCCTTGGCATAATCGGGATCAATACGAATCGCTTGCTTATAGGCCTCTATCGCTTCGGAGTAGAGACCAAGGTTGCCGTAAATCACACCCAGGTTGTGATGCGCCTTGGCATGATCGGGATCAATACGAATCGCCTGTTCATAGGCCTCAATCGCTTTGGAGTAGCTACCGAGTTTGTTTTTGCAATACCCAACGTAAAACCAGGCTTCCGCATGTTGCTGGTTTTTCTCAACCGCATCTTCAAAACAGGAAAGGGCTTTCTCATAATCCTCAACCCAGAAGTAATGCATCCCTTGCCAGTAAAGCCCTTCTGCCGAAGCAAGCCATTCTTCAGTTATAGCTGCTTTACGTTCGGCAAGGGTCTGGCCCTTGCCAGGCGTAAGTTTTGTCACCCTTTCGCCTGGGATGGCAAAATTGAGGTTTTGTCCTTCCACCATCTGGAAGCTCGCAACCCCTATGACTTTGCCCTTCATATTAACTACCGGACTGCCGCTGGAACCCGAGGATATTGGAGCCGTAATCTGAATAATGTTCCCGAAGGCCGGAATCTCACGAACGGCGGATACAATACCGTCAGAAACCGTTTGCTCAAGCCCTAATGGGTTCCCAACAACAATTACTCGCTCTCCTACTTCGGGAAGAGAATCGCTTATCCCTAAGACGTGCACTGCATCACGAGGAATATCTACCGAAAGCCTTATCAGGTCACCCTCTTTGTCTTCAGCAAGAATTTCCTTAACGTCATATACCTTTTCATCTGCGGTTTTAACCTCAGCGTGGTAAGCGCCCTGGATTACATGACGATTGGTGATTACATCGCCGGCTTCACTTATGAAGAAACCGCTTCCCCCACTTAGCTCCTCTCCTTCTTCGTCATAAGTTATCACGAGAACCACAGAAGGACTAACTTTTTTAATCAAGGCTGTCAGATTTTCCTGAGCCAGAGATGAAGAAACGACTGCAATGCAAGCAAGAACCATCATCCACTTCCCCCCTAACCAACGTGTAGTCGTCTTTTCTTCTCTTATCATCCTCATAACAAACTATACCCCGCTCCCTCCCCCTTGTCAACCGCCTTTGCCCCCTCTCCCCAATTGGATTAACCCACCTTGACAATCCCTACCAAAATACTATAATTACTGCGATGGATGTAACTCCTGGACTGTATAACCATGTATCTGTCTCAAATATCAATTACTTACACTCCCAGCTTGACATCCCCCTTTCTTATCCTATACTCAAAAGGGTACTTCCAGAGGGCTTTCCCGGAAGGGTACGAGAAAGTGCAGTGAGATTTTTTGAAGAGATTATTGTTTCAAAAATCCAAAAAACCAAGGAGGGTTGAATGCCTGGAATAAAACAGATATACAAGTGTGAGCAGTGCGGAGACATGATTGAGGTTATCAAGGAAGGCTGCGGTGAGTACTCCTGCCACGGCGAACCGATGAAGCTTTTGGCCGAGCAAACCGCGGATTACAAGCTAGAAAAGCACGTGCCCATGATCGAGCGCATCGATGGCGGCTTCAAGGTCATCGTGGGTTCGACCCCGCATCCCATGGAGGAGGATCACTACATCGAGTGGATTGAGATTACCGATGATGCGGGACGCGTTTACCGCAGGCACCTTAAGCCGGGCGACGCACCCCAGGCTCGCTTTATGATAGACGCGGAGAATGTGGTGGCAAGAGAGCACTGCAACGTTCACGGCCTGTGGAAAGGAGAATAACCATGATAAGCAAGAAGATCGAGGACGCCTTCAACAAACAGCTGAACGCCGAACTCTATGCCGCATATCTCTACTTCGCCATAGGGGCATGGTTTGAGGGCTCCAACCTTGAGGGTTTTGCTCAATGGATGAAGGCGCAGGCGTTTGAGGAGATGAGCCATGCAATGCGCTTCTACAACCACATAATCGAACGCGGCGGAATGGTGGAGTTGTACGCTGTCAAAAAACCGGAGATCACCTTATCAACCCCTGTGGAGGCGTTTGGAGCTGCTTACGAACACGAGCAGAAGGTAACCAGGATGATCAACGATCTGGTTGATCTGGCACGCGAGGAAAAGGACAACGCGGCCCTTATCGGTCTCCTGCACTGGTTCGTTGCCGAACAGATCGAGGAGGAGGAGCAGACCCTCAAGGCGGTAGAGCGGCTCAAGATGGTGGAAGGCAGCAAGGAAGGTCTCTTTATGCTGGACAAGGAGATGGGTGCAAGGCCTCTGATCGCAACCGCAACCATCCTGAATCCGGCTGCAACACCAGGCGAATAAATGAAGACACGATGGGCATCAAGGAGATGGTTCCCGAACACCTTGGCAAAGGTCGAATCTCGGATATCATCAAAGAGGAGATGAGCCACATAACCCTCCTCTCCAGGCAGCTTGCGGCCCTGAAAGCCTGAGGTTGAAAGTAATCCTGCAAGGCGACAAAGTGATTCCATCTGCAAAGGCAACCCGTAACACCCGTACCCCTTCGGGGCATTCTCGATTCTTGAAAGGAGGAGATGATGAATGATTCCAGTCTTTCCCTGGATACCGGGCAGCTTAGTCTTGAGCAGATAAACATCATGCTCAAGCACCTGCCCGTGGACGTAAGCTTCGTGGACTCCAATGACGAGCTGCGCTACTACTCGGACACCGCAGATCGCATCTTTGCTCGCACGCCTGCGGTGATCGGCCGAAAGGTGCAGAACTGTCACCCGCCCAAGAGCGTGCACGTGGTTAATAAGATACTGGAAGAGTTCAAGAAAGGTAGCAAGGACAGCGCCGAATTCTGGATCGAGGTGAAAGGCCGTTTCATATACATCCGCTACTTTGCCATGAGAGACGCCGATGGCAACTACAGAGGAACCCTTGAGGTTAGTCAGGACGTGACCGAGATCCGCAAGTTAGAAGGCGAGAGGCGGTTGTTGGACTGGGAGGATTAAGGAGAACGCCATGGAAGCAAAGAAGATAAAAATCCAAGCGATAAGCTGTCATCACTGTAAGATGACCATTGAGCGGGAGTTGGGTGAACTTGAAGGTGTAAGGAGCGTTGAGGTAGACGTTGATGCCAAGACCGCCCGCATTCGGTGGGACGCGCCTGCAACCTGGGAGCAGATCAAAAAGACCCTCACCGAGATCGGCTACCCGCCTGAGGAATAGATACATGGAGAAGAAGATAGTCAAGATACCGGCGATCGGCGGCCACTACAGCCTCATCGAGATGCGCGATGAGCTTTCCCTTCTCGAAGGCGTAAAGGACGTAAAGGTGGATATCACCACCAAGCAAGCGCGTTTCATCTGGGAAGCACCCGCCACATGGGAGAAGATCAAGGAGCGCATAAGCGCCATCGGCTACCCGCCCCAGGAGTGAAGCCCGACGCATAGAGACCGCTCGGAGGACTGATGCCGCCTAAATCTCAAAAGGCCGAGATACCCATAATCGGAATGACCTGCACCAACTGCGCGTTGACAATCGAGCGCTCGCTGAAGCGCAAGGTGCCCGGTCTGATCTCGGCCAACGTAAACTTTGCAACAGAGCGAGCATCGGTGGAGTTCGATCCTAAGTTAGCCGATCTCAAGGTGATAGCCGACGTTGTCGAGCGGGCAGGCTACAAGGCGGTGCTACCTAGTGAAAAGGATGCCGAGCAGAAGGCACGGGAGAAAGAGATTCGCAGGGAGCGGATAGCTTTCTGGGTAGGGGTAGGGTTCACCGTTCCCCTGTTCGTTTTGAGCATGAGCAGAGATTTTGGGCTCGTAGGCGCGTGGGCTCACCAGCCCTGGGTCAACTGGCTGTTCCTTGCACTTGCTCTCCCGGTTCAGTTCTTTACCGGCCTGGGATTCTACATCGGAGGATTCAAGTCCTTAAGGAACCGCTCGGCCAACATGGATGTGCTGGTGGCGATGGGCTCCTCGGTGGCATTCTTCTATTCCCTGGCGGTGATCGTGGTTCCGTTGATCGCTCCAGGCATAAGCATCGGCGAACACGTTTACTTTGAGACCGCAGCCATGATCATCACCCTTATCAAGCTCGGAAAGATGCTTGAGGTGATGGCAAAGGGAAGGACGTCGGCGGCAATACGAAAGCTGATGGATCTTGCCCCCAAGATCGCCCATGTGATTGATGCCGACGGAAACGAGAAGGATGTTCCGGCTGATCAGGTGAGACGAGGTGACGTAGTAATAGTCAAGCCCGGCGAGGCGATACCGGTGGACGGGAAGGTGATCACAGGCATCTCATCTGTTAATGAAAGTATGCTGACAGGAGAATCGATACCGGTGGACAAGAAGGAGGGGGACGAGATCTTTGGAGCGACCGTGAATCAACAGGGTCTTTTGAAGGTAAAGGCCACCGGTGTGGGGCAGAAGACCGCCCTGGCCCAGATAGTGAGACTGGTAAGACAGGCGCAGGGATCCAAGGCTCCGATACAGCGGCTGGCGGACAGGGTTTCGGGCGTGTTCGTACCCGTAATCATCGGGATAGCCGTGCTGACCTTTGCCCTGTGGTGGGGATTGGGAGGCGAGTTCGTGCCTGCCATGCTAAGGATGGTTGCGGTTCTTGTGATCGCCTGCCCATGCGCGTTGGGATTAGCCACACCGACAGCAATAATGGTAGGTACAGGCAAGGGTGCGCAGATGGGCATCCTCTTCAAATCGAGTGAGGCCCTTGAGACCGCCCACAAGCTGGACACCGTCATGTTCGACAAGACCGGAACCATAACAGAAGGCAAGCCGGTGCTTACCGATTGGTTGCCTCTGGATAACGGGGATGAAGGACTTGTTCTCGCCGCAAGTGCTGAGCGCGGCTCCGAGCATCCTATTGCGAAGGCGGTGGTCGAGGGAGCGAAGGGGAAGGGGGCGAAACTTAAAGAACCGAGGGATTTCAAAGCCGTCTCAGGATTCGGGGTAACAGCCACAGTCAATGGCAAAGATGTGAGAGTAGGCAAACCCGACTGGTTCAAGCTGAACAAGGGTATCAAAGGAAAGGTGGATGAGCTGGCATCACAGGGCAAGACGGTGATGGTGGTGGAGGTGGATGGCAAGGTGGCAGGACTCTTGGCAGTAGCAGATGAAGAAAAGCCCTCCTCCCATGAAGCGGTAGCTTCCCTTAAGTTCCTGGGGTTGGTACCTGTGATGCTCACAGGCGACAACGAACGGGCGGCAAAAGCCATTGCTCAAAAAGTGGGAATTGATAGAGTAATCGCCGGGGTTCTTCCAGAGAAAAAGGAATTCTATATCAAACAGTATCAAAAGGATGGTAGGAGGGCGGCCATGGTGGGTGACGGCATCAATGACGCCCCGGCCCTGGCACGGGCGGACGTAGGGATAGCTATTGGGACCGGCACGGATATAGCGATGGAGGCATCGGATGTAACCTTGGTGGGCGGCGACCTGGCTGGTGTGGCCAGGGCCATCAAACTCTCCAAGGCAACCATGCGCACCATCAGAGAGAATCTTTTCTGGGCGTTTGCATACAACACCGCGCTCGTTCCCCTTGCCGCCGGGGTATTCGCCGCGGTAGGATTGTTGCCTGGCTTCATCCTCCACCCAATGCTCGCCGCCGGTGCCATGGCGTTCTCAAGCGTGACGGTAGTGCTGAACAGCTTGAGATTGTCAAGGAAAAGGATATGATATGGAGTGCAACGAGCGTCTCGTTGCTTGCGACAACACGGTTGTCGCACTCCAGAATAGCGTTGTATAATGAGCGATGATTTAATCTACAAGCAGCACAAACACAATCCACCTCATCTGTTCATCCCCAAAGCCAAATACTTCATCACCGCTTCTACATACCAGAAAAAGCCTTTTCTAAGTTCTCATGAGAGCAAATCTCGTCTCCTGGAATCCATAATTAAAGGATGCGATAAATCCAACTGGTTATTGGAGGATTGGGTTATACTCGACAATCATTATCACCTGATGCTGCAAGCCCCTGAGGAGGATCCTGATTTATCCAAAATGATCAGTGAAATCCATCGCTTTACCGCTCTCTGGATAAAGAAAAATGCCTTGGAAGCGAAATCGGCTAAAAGAATCTTCTGGAACTACTGGGATAGATGTATTACTCACGAACGGTCTTACTTTGCCAGACTAAACTACATTTACTTCAACCCGGTAAAGCATGGATATGTCCCAAATCCTGAAGATTATCCGCATGGGAGTTATTATTACAGAATAAAGACTGAAGAAGAACGCCTCAAAAAACTACAACAAGATTATCCTTGGGGTCGTGTCAATGTCAATGATGATTTCTAGCTTGACGCAACAACACGGTTGTTGCACTCCAAAATAATCTGTAAATGCCTGATAAGATAAAAGTGCTTTTTCTCTGCATCGGCAACTCATGCCGCTCCCAGATGGCGGAGGGGCTGCTAAGACATCTTGCAGGCGAGCGGTTCGAGGTGGAAAGCGCAGGCATCATCCCTTGCTTCGTTCACCCTAATGCGATCCAGGTTATGGGTGAACTGGGCGTTGACATATCCGGGCAGCGCTCAAAGCACGTGCAAGAATTTCAAGGCCAGTCCTTCGATTACGTTATCTCGTTATGCGGCGAGAACAACTGCCCTTCTTTCATCGGGAAAACAGACACCAGCCTGCACTGGCCGTTCCCTGATCCGATCAGCGCATCCGGAACCGAGGAGAAGGTGCTGGGTGAGTTCCGCACCGTAAGGGACGCGATCAGGACAAAGCTGGAGGAGTTCATAGCCGACCCTGATTATGGAGTGCAATGACCGTGTCATTGCTACAACAACACGGTTGTTGTACTCCAACGGACTTTCGTGAATGTTGCTTTCATCCCCATGTCAAGTAAAATTAGCTAAAGACGCAAGGAGGAGAAATGACTGTAGAAGAGGCGATCAAGACCGCGATCACCTACGAAACCAGGGTGCGAGACGTTTACCAGGAGGCGGTGGACAAAGCAACCGACGAGAAGGGCAGACGCATCTTCAAGCTTCTGGCCGACGAAGAACAGCATCATCTTGACTTCCTTTATTCAAAACTTGCGATGTGGCAGGCATCAGGAGAACTCACCATCGAAGGACTCAGAACCGCTCTTCCCTCCAAGGAAAGAATCATCGAAGGCACCAAAAAGATGAAAGCCCAGGTCTCGGGCAAGGACTACGGGGCCGAGATCAACATGCTCCAAAAGGCCCTTGAAGCGGAAAAGGTAACATCGAGCTTCTACAAAAAGATGGTTGAAAAACTCCCCGGCGATGCCCAGAAGATGTTTGCCCAATTCGTGGAGATCGAGGAAGGACACCTCGCCTTAGTGCAGGCAGAGCTGGATTCGGTTACAAAGATGGGCTACTGGTTCGACTTCCGCGAGTTCGATCTCTACGGCGATTAATCACCCCACGAATCTACTGCGTAGCTTCGCGGGGACCCCAAAATCTTTTCGACAATCGCCGGAATACTTCATCAAGATTCTAAAATCGGCAATCCTCAAGCAATGCGGGCTTAAAAAGAAAGCACTTGAAACTCTGTTATGGCCGAGTCCATTATTTCGCTAAGCAGCAAGCCTTGCTCACTCCGTCATTGCGAGCCACCGCAGGTGGCGTGGCTCCGTAGGATGACGGCTGCGGAACAATCTCATTGAGATTGCTTCTTCCTGACGCCTGCGACGTTAGGATTCGCAATGACTAACCCTTCTTTCGGAAACTTCATCTCCCCTGACCACCGACCTACAATCACCCCGCGCTTGACACCCTCTTATGCTCGGATATATTACTAGCCTATGAGCAGGATTGAAGATTTCAAAAAAGAGCGCGAGCGGCTTCATAAAAAAGTGATGGAGTTCGCAGAAAAGAATATGAAGACGTTCCATCAGCTCGACTGGCAAACATATCAAGAGGGTGCTCTCGATGCCAAGACCAAAGAGATGCTGGGACTGGTGGCCTCGCTTGTGCTGCGATGCGAGGACTGCATAACCTACCATCTTATCAGATGCAAGGAGGAAGGGGTTACATCTGCCGAATTCGAGGAGGCCCTGATGGTGGGATTAATGGTGGGCGGCTCTATCGTAATCCCCCATCTGAGAAGGGCGGTTGATCTGTGGTGCGACATGAAGGAGGGAAAAAATGACTGATGAACAGAAAAAGGAGCTTTTCTCAAACCTTATCCACAAGGTAAGTCAGGCCACCCGCCCCGTAACACAACCTGACTCTTCCATTTCATCTTCTGAAGCACAGTCAGGCGACGATGCCGATGCCAGGCTTCAGGCAGTATGTGATCTCCTCAAAGAAGAAGTTCCCCACTACGACTGGGTAGGATTCTATCTGGTAGACCCCAACAAGGAACGCGAACTTGTTCTCGGCCCATTTGCCGGGGCACCCACCGAACACGTTCGCATCCCCTTCGGCTACGGCATATGCGGGCAGGCCGCGGAGCGAAAGAAGACCTTTATGGTCCCGGACGTTGCCAGGGAGCAAAACTATCTCTCTTGCAGCCCGCACGTCAAATCCGAGATCGTACTGCCCGTACTCAGACAGGGCGAGGTGATGGGGGAGTTGGACATTGACTCCAACACCATCAATGCGTTTTCGGAGGAGGACAGGGCTTTCCTCTTAAAGGTCTGCTACGCCGCTACCAGGCTGTTGCAGCGCTCACTCAAGGCAAGAAAAACCCCGTACCCGTAACACCCGTAACACCCGTAACACCCATAACACCCGTAACACACCAGGCGTAAATAGATGATAAGTTGCATTGGCAGGAGATTTAAAAACCGGAGGTTTTGGAAATGAATAGCTCAATAAGCAGTTATCCCTTCATCAGACAAGGGGCTTAAGCCCCTTGTTGGGAGATTGTAAGACAGAGAAGAAAGAAAAAAATCAAAGGAGAACGACATGAAGCGCTACGTCTGCAACGTGTGCGGATACGTTTATGACCCTGAGCAGGGCGATTTGGATTCGGACATCCCGGCCGGAACCGCGTTCGAGGATCTACCGGATGATTGGTCCTGCCCGGTGTGCGGCGCGTCCAAGGACGACTTCTCGCTCGAAGAGTAGAATCAACCAGGATCTAATCCCCCTGCCACCAATAACAAAAAGAAGAAGGATACGAATCCAGGCCTTCCTTACAGCATGTGAGGCAACGGATGGGGATGAGTAAACTCCTTTTCACTTGACTTCGAATATAAAGTATCTATAATAAGCGCAGGATGTTTTTGAGATATTAGGGATGAGACGGAAGATACCGCAAAAACAGAAGATGAGGAAAATAATATGGAGTGTAGGATCAGCGAGGGACAAGGAGAATTCTCTGTCCTGCTGCCTTCAAGACAATCAAATCAATGCTCCTACATCGTCTTTTGCACGGGAGAAGGAAAGAAATCCACCCGCTCAAGGATCATCGCTGTAGGAACGATACTCGATTCCCACCTTGCAAAAGAGCTCTCAACCCTGGAGGACACACTTCCCACTCACCGATGACAGATTCTGGACAACTTTACTGAGAGACTCAAAGACGAGTATACTTTTCAGAATCCGCCAGGCTCAAACTGCGGATGCAACCCGCGCCTACTAGATTAATATTCAATGCCTCCTCATAAAATGCGGCTCCCCTGTGGGGGGCCGCTTCCTTTTACCCCAAACCGACGCTGCGCATTGCTTTGGGGACCCGATCTGGTTTGTAAGGTGTCTGCTTACTTAAAGACCGTGATTACAATCCTGCGGTTTTGAGCGCGCCCCTCCTCGGTCTCGTTCGAGGCCACAGGCTCTTTAGAACCCAAGCCCCTCGCGGTGATAAGATTCGGACTTATCCTCTCCACCCCAACGAAGTAGTTTCTTACCATCTCGGCCCTGGCCGCAGAGAGTGCCTGGTTGTCCTTATACCTCTCTCTGAACCCCTCGGCTAGAGGAACGTTATCGGTATGCGACTCGACCCGCAACACCTTCCCAGGATAGTTGGCAAGAAACTCGCCGATCCTTGCAAGAACTCGATATCCTTTGGGGAAAGGTATCTGGGCCGAGCCCGCATCGAAGCGAAGCGCCTCTTGGGTCACGGTGATACGAACCAGGCTGTCGCTATCCACTATACCAAGCCCGGGGATACGGCCCACCTCTTCAAGAGCCTCACGTCTCAGACGCTCGATATCCGCACGTTCCCTCTCAAGGGCTGCGCGCTCCTTTTTGATTTGATCAAGCTCTTCACGTAAGCGGTCGCGCTCACGCGCCAGTGCCTCCTCACGCAGACGTCTTGCACGCTCGGCCTGCTCTGCTAAGATGCTGTCCTTCTCAGCCTTGCGCGCATCGCCGAACAAGACGTTTAAGGAAAACTGGTGAAGAATCATCGAGGTATCGGCAGCCCCGTAGTTTAACGCCGTGCCGTAGCAAAGCTCGAAGGCCGTCTTCTGCAGCCGGTGTGTGCGCAGGGTTACGCCCAGGGTGGGTGAAAAGCCCGAAAGTTCATCCGTCCCGTAGCGTATCCCGGCACGCAGTCCAAGATGATCGCGAAACAGATAGGCCTCTGTGCCTAAATGAAGCTTTAAGACATTCTCTCTGAATCTCAAAGCCAGATCGCCGGCCAAAAGAAGGGATGAGAAGGGTCCCGATCCCTTAAGCACCGGTTCCCAGACAATCCCGGTATGGACAATAGTGGATGAATAAAGATCAAACGCCGTCTCTACCACGGATAATCCCAGGCCAAGCCCTTTCGGTAAAGAAACCAAGCTGCCTATGGAAAAGAAAGCGCCTTTCGTAAATCGCTCTTCAAAGGCGTAGCGGTCCGGTTGCTCCGGGCTTCTCCAGATACTATGAGTGCCAAATGCCGCACCCAAGTTGAAGTGTTTCCCAAAGGGAACGGCCCAAAAGAAGCGCGCATCTGCATCACCGCTTCCCCTGTCTGCCATGCCGGGGATATGCCAGTAGAAGAGATTTCCCCCTATGCTGCCCAGGCCACGCACCGGCTGAACATAGCTAAAGGCCCAGTATCTATTCCAACGGTACAGCGTGGCAGACAGAGCCGTAACCGGCCGCATCCAACGCGCGGGCAATGCAGGATTGGTGAGAGCGGAGAACGCATCATCAGCGACCGCCACCTGATCACCTCCCAGGCCTAAGGTACGTGCGGAGAAGGATACATCCTCAAACGCCGAAAGACCTCCTGCCGCAAGAAGCAGCACAACCAGACGCTTTATCATTAAAATCCTCCGGGATGATCCATTTCAGTTGAAGGATAGCCCGCAAGAGAGAAAAGTCAAATCCTAAAGCACTTCGCGTACCACGTGGGGTGCATCAAAACTCTATCACCAGTCCGCCCATGGGGAAGAGGCTGAACTGATAGACGGTATCTACAGTTGCATCCTCGCCGTACCAGTACCACCACACGTTCTTACGGTTGTAGACGTTCTGCACCTCGATATACCACGCCAAGCTCCAGCGCTCGAAGATAAACTTGTGATCC
This sequence comes from Candidatus Stahliibacteriota bacterium, assembly GCA_004375895.1. GTDB lineage: Bacteria > Hydrothermota > Tepidihabitantia > B3-TA06 > B3-TA06 > B3-TA06. The sequence goes on along the minus strand of SOJW01000020.1, from coordinate 89,250 downwards.
CAGCGCACATCAAGCCGGTGATAGTCCAGGTAGCGTTCAGAATTCAATAGATCGCTGTTGGCTATCCACTGTCGGGTTGAAGGCTCCCACTCCTGGGGAGTGTAGGGCTGGCCGCCCATGTAGCGGAACCTGAAACCTAAATCGGCCTGGTCGGACAAGAACAAGGAGCCGATGGTATACTTGAACCAACCGGGCAGGTTCTGATACCAGTCATAGCGGTGGAATTCGAACTTGTACCCACCCATCGCGGTGAACACGTGGCGGTAGTCGTAGTCAGCCGGAATGCTCATATCCTGCGATTCCCTGAGGTTGGTTATGCGGGAATCTGAAAGTGAGTAGGAAAGGGTACCGTACCAACTGCGGGCGTAGCGCTTCTGCAGGAAAAGTTCAATACCCTTGGCCGAACCTTCTCCGATATCAACGTAAACCCCGCTGTAGTCGTAGGGGTCTTCGGTAGTCCAGTACTCAGGTATAGGTATGTTGTGAATGTCCTTGTAGTAACCCTCTACGGAGAGCTTGATGTCGTCTGCAAGAAGCCGCTCGATACCCACAACGTAGTGATCGGAGCGGCGGCTCACAAGATAGTGGTTGGCCGCGGTGTCGCTGACCAGTACGTTGTAGGGTGGCTCCTGATAGTGCCAGCCGTATCCTGCGTTAAAGCTGAATCCGGCGAGGAGCGGTTCTGTGGAGAATCCCACCCGGGGCGAGACGTAGAATTTCTCGGTGTAGGAGAAGTAGTCGGCCCGCGCACCCAGGGTAAGGTAGGCAAAACGCCCAAGGGTTATCTTGTGCTGGACATAACCACCCAGCTTGTAACCGGCGGCTTTGGACTCGATGTCGTATTCGTAGATTACTACATTGCCTTCTTCGTCCTCCAGCGGGATGGAATCAACCACGTTGCTGTCAGCATCGTAGAAGTATAAGTAGGCTGTATCGGGGTCAACCCACATCGAGTAGCGGAACGGCACCCATGATGCTATGACCCCTGCCTGGGTCTCGTGAGCATCACCCCACCGCACGCTAGCATCGTACCGCGCACCCCATGACTGCTCGGCATTGTCATAATAAAACACGGTATCAGGATCGGAACCGGGCACGGTATCTTCTATGACCTCGTCGTAATGCCAATGGGTGAAAGCACCGAACAGTAGCAGCTTCCCGAATCCTGCATCTCCATAAAGGGTCTGAAGCCCGACTCCTGAGACCAATCGTGAGGTGTTGTTATGCCCCTCCCTTAGGGCGTAAGCAGAATCACTTTCTAGAATATTGGATTCGGCATCAATATCGATATGGTCATCACCGTAAAGGGTTAGGGCTGAGAGTTCAACTGAGGGTGTCAGACTGATGTTAACCTTACCGAAGTAGTTATCGTAGTACGGAACAGCGGTCATCCCCCAGATATCCCAACTCGCCACCAGCCCCAGGAAACTCTTGTGGTAGGAACCGATAAAAGAACCCACTTTTGCAGGCAGGGGACCTTCGGCAACCACGCCGATACCGCCCATGCCGAAATCAATATTTCCGGCAAACTCGTTTTTGAGTCCCCGCTTGAGTGATACGTCCATTACCGATGAGGCACGTCCCCCGTACCGGGCAGGCATCGCCCCGGCAATGAAGTCCATTTCACGGATGAGTAATGGGTTGAGCATGTTGATAGGTCCACCCTGCTCAAGGAAACTGCCGAAGTGATTGGGGTAGGGGATCTCCACCCCGTCGATGAGAAACAGGTTCTCGTTGGGGTTACCGCCACGCACGATGATTTCGTTCGACTGATCACCTGAGGAAACCACAGCAGGCATGGCCTGCACCACCCTGGAGATATCGCCCGATCCACCGGGCTGACCTTGTATCTCTTCAGATGAAAAACTGCGCTCGGAGACCGGCGCGTCGCGGACCTTGGGGAAGTAGTCAGGGCGGATGGTTACGCCCTCTATCTCCACTGCGGATTCAGAGAGCTTGAATACCAGCTCCACCGAACGCCCCGGCTCAACCACCACGCTGGTCTTCACCTGTGTACGGTAGCCTATCATGGAGGCTCCAACAGAGTAGGTGCCTGCAGGTACGTCAGTGATAATGAAGGTTCCTGAAATGTCTGCGGCTGCACCGTATTTGGTATCCAGCACCATGGCGTTCGCCCCTACGAGTGGTGAACGGGTTGAGGCATCGTATACCCTGCCCACAATCTTGCCGGTGGGGCCGGGATTAGCAAACAGCTGCAGGGATAGCCATATCATGAAAGTAATAACCCAAAAACTTCTCTTGCGCATTGCTTCTCCTAACGGTTTAGTTGCCAGCCTTCCACCCCTCCATGGTGTTACGTGAACCCCCGGATTATATGGGAAAGATTTTCACTGTCAACGATGACAACTCTTGGATAAGGACAATCCCCAGGTGTTAAAAGATTGTCTTTCGGACTATTGACACGACACTATCCTGATGTTAAAGTTAGATATGCGGACAACAATCTATTTGATAAGACATGGAGAGTGTGTCGGAAACAGAGAAGGACTGTTCAGAGGCAGATACGACTTCCCCTTAAACGAGGTAGGACGCAAGCAGGCCATCTGGTTGGCTGAAGAACTCAAAGACGTAAAGTTCGACGCGGTATATACCAGTCCACTTTCCAGGGCTATGGAAACTGCTGAGGCGATCTGTAGAAGTCAAGGGATTGAGCCGATCGTAGAACAGGGCTTTAATAACATCCACCTTGGTTCCTGGGAGGGTAAGCCTAAGAAGGAGATAGCGGAAAAGTTTCCAAAAGAGTTCAAGCTGTGGCGGACCGAGCCTGAGAAGTTAAAGATGGAGGGTGCAGAAACCCTGGCCCAGGTACAGGAAAGGGCTGTTGCCACGCTCGTAAGAATTACCAAAGAGAGGATGGGAGGAGGGTTCGCGGTGGTGACCCACCGTGCGGTGCTTAAGCCGTTGATTGCCGGTATCTTAGGCATCCCTGCCCCCTACTTCTGGAAGCTGCACCCGGAAACTGCCTCCTATTCGATTATTGAGCACACCCCCCAGAGGGGGTACGCGCTTTCGTTATTTAACCAGACCAAGCACCTCAAGGAGTTCATCCGTGAGGATGTTTAGGGCAATCGCGCCTCTTTTAATCGTCTCCTCGACCGCGTTTCCCCAGGTAGACTTCAGCGGTTCCTACGAGAATGTCCTTACAGTCCAGCATGTAGAAGACTTTTCAATCCTCGATCTCAACAATCTGGTTCTATCCGTAGACGGGAATCTTGGCGGTTCATCATTCCTTCACGCCGACGCTGAGGCGTCGCTTCCCTTTGGATCGGTCCAAGCCAACTTGTTGGATTTTGTGCCTGATTCGCTGGCTGATATGATCCCCGATTCCCTCAGATATCTATACGACTATAAGCTGGAGCCCTCGTTCCGCATATCAAACGCCTACATGTCCATCTCATGGAAGAGGCTGGTGGCGCGGTTAGGCAAGCAGCCTATGGCATGGGGCACGGGATACATCTGGAACCCTACCGAGATCATCGCACCTAAGCTGGCATATGACCCCAGCTACAGGAGAGATGGCGAGAACGCATTAAAGGTGACGTATTCATGGAGATACGGTGGGGGAGTGGAAGCAATTTGCTTGTTACGGGGCATCCCGGACAGCACCATGGTTATAGGAAGACTGAAGGAGAATATCTTCGGGTTCGACCTAGCCGCAATCGGCGCCTGGTTCTGGGATACCACCACAACTCCAGATACAACTCGAAGAAGATTGCTGCTTGGCGGTCAGTTCGCGGGTGAGATCTGGAATATAGGTCTCTGGGCCGAGGGCGGATATAACCTATATGAAGAAGATCCATTGAGTTACGCTGAGTTTGTAGTGGGTCTTGATCACACCTTCACCTTTCGCACCCACGTGATGGCCGAGTATCTTTACTACGGGAGAGGTTTTGACTCTGCAGATGACTACACCTTCACCGGTTGGATCGAGCGCGCCTCAGGGTTACGCAAGGCTATGGGGCGGCATCTTGTTTGTCTGGGGGCTGATCAGACGATTATAAGCTTCCATAATGTGGGCATCTCCGCGATCTTCAATCCGGTGGATGCCAGCGGAATAATCATTCCCCGCCTAGCCCTCAATCTTGCCGATAACCTGGATGTTTCCATTTTTGGCTTCTATTCGTTTGGCAAGGAAGATTCCGAGTTTGGTGCTGCACCAGTCAAGGGCGGAATTTTGAGATTAACTGGCTACTTCTGATCTTCTCTGCTCGGGGTCCCCACGGCGTTGCGAAACAACGACGTGGGGAATAAAAGCATGTAGTGCGAACCTCAGCGTGCCCCTTGAGCGCTTTATGCGCTTATAGGGTATCAGGTTCGCTGCGAAGCTAAAGCTTCGCGCTACATGTCTTATACCTCGTTCAACCTGCGTTTTTTGCCAAAAAAGCCGATTGCCGAACCCACGATTACGGTTAAAAAGCCAACAAGAGAAAGAAGGTAGCCGATTTCTGGCAAGACGATTATAACACCCAGGGAGGGTTCTTTACCTAGAACGGCTTGAAAAAGGGGTCGGAAGGTCGATAGTGACCAAAGCAGGGGTATGAGGGGAACAAGGGAAAGGATAAACATTCCTATAGTCAATCCCTTCCCTATCCGACGACGCACGAGCTGTATCAATGCAAGCGTCAGAATTGCCGCGACGCACGCCGGAATCAGCCACAGGCTCATGTTCATCACGGTCACTACATTCAATTGCTCCACGTCTTGCACCACAAGCAAAGCCACCCACATGTTGAGGTCAAGGGGTGTCGAGCCTAAAAAAGAAACCCCAACCCAAGGCAGAAAGCTGCTTACCGCAAAGATTATTGCTCCGGCTATGGCTACCCATAGATACGCCATAAGGTTTCCTTACTCTTCCTCGGGCGGAGTGACCTTCTCTACGTGGACATCGGCTTCTATATCCGTGCAATTGAAGATAGCCTTCGCACCAGTTAAGCCCTCTATGTGGAACGTGACGCGAATCGTGGTGCACTCGGTGATTCCACCGTTTTGCAGGATCTCGTCCAAGGGGGGAGTGAAGTAATATTCTCCGGAGAATCTGGCCCCGTATGTGGCAAAGTCAACGATATCCCGGAATGGGACCCGATTTTCAGGTCGGACCCATTCGGTGATCTTGGGCAGGATGACGGTTTCAACCTGAGTTAAGCCATCGGCGATATTGTTTGCCTCGAAGTGCTGAACCGCTGCATCCAACAAAGCCTCGAATTGAGGCTTATAGGCGTCCTCAAGGAAAAGACCCGATCCCAACTCCAGCATACCTTTGAGGAATCCAAGACCGTAAGCGGCTACCTCGGCTGGGGTGTGTTGAGGTAGTCCCTGTTGCCAGGCAGGAAACGTGTCGCTTACCTGTCTGGTTACTTCAAGCAGTATGTAGGTTGGCGTGGTTGGCATTCTTGCCTTCTTTCTTTTATGGCTATACAGATAGAAGCGCCTCCTTCCCGAACTCAAAATCTGTTCTAAAAGGCACTCCTTCTTAAAAATAATTGTAGGCACATTAGAAGGGGTGTCAAGGTCGAAAAAACAAGGGGCTTAAGCCTATTATATACACCACTACTTTGAAAGATCCTTTAGCGAGTCTAAAGACTCGCACTTAGATTGACAGGTTATTTCTGATCTGCTTAGCCACAGACCGTTGAAGTTACGGAGTTCTAACCTGTTTCCTTTCCGATGCTTAGCGACAACTCGGGGTTGACACCCTCCTTAAAAAGGTTATAATATAACGTTCGAGGTGCCACCAACGGCACCAATAAGGAGTAAATAGATGCGTTTATTCGTCGGAAACCTTCCCCACTCCTACGAGGGAGGAAAAGGTACGCAAGATCTTCGCTGAGCACGGGGAAGTAAGTAAGGTAGCGGTTCCCAGAGATCGCTACACTAACGCCCCTCGCGGTTTTGCTTTTGTAGACATGCCGAATGACGAGGAGGCCAAGGCGGCCATTGAAGCCACTAACGGAACAGAACACGAGGGCCGCCAGATTAGAGTAGAGGAAGCCCGTCCTCCGCGCGAGCGCGGCGGCTTCTCAAGAGGCGGTGGGAACCGCTGGTAAAACAAAAAGATCCCTTTCTCGTCATTCTTGACAGTTAGTTGATTGAGATCGAGAGAAAGTGATAGGAGTCGACTTCGGATCGGCCCCTATCTTTTATATCACAGGGCACCCTGGTAACTATCTCTTGGCGCACGAACTAGCGGGGATTGACAGGGAAGCTTTGTCCCATATACTTCTACCCTAAGGAGGCAAGCTTACTGCCTCTATGTGAGGTAAACGCTCTTTAATGTAATGGAGGAAGCATGGGAAAGGCAAAAGCTCCTATAAAGAAGAAAACCGCCAAGTCGACCAAAAGGACCTCTAGAAAGAAAAAAGCCGGCGGCAAAAAGAAGCGTAAGTAATCTGTTTTTCGGCCCTATTAGGACATAACGATTAGGCCCTGCTGGCTAGTGAAACTAAACAGAGCGAGGCTTAAGCCTCGCTCTAAAATTTTTACCCCATGCCGGCGCTTCTCAACACCGCGGCGCCCCGATTTCATGAGTCGAATGGAGAACAGACACTCCTGTCTGTTCTAAAAATAATAGCCAAAATAACTATAATTAAACAGACTTCTCAATTTTTTAAAAGAGCGTGGAACAGCCTCTCCAGGCTGTTCTAATAAATCGCGCAGGCTGGAGAGCCTGCGCCACACAGATTGACAAAATTAAATAAAGTTTTACAATGCAAATTACGAAAGGTTGGCCGAGTGGTTTATGGCGTCCGATTTGGGATCGGGTAGGCGTGCCTCGGGGGTTCAAATCCCCTACCCTATTCTAAAACAAACTCGTAGGGGCCGACCTTAAGGTCGGCCCGTTCAATCGTTATTTGGGGAGTAAATTACTCCGGTATGGTCGCAATAATCCTCGGATCAACCCTGTAGGTCTGCAGGAACTCCCTACGCTTGAACTTCATGGTCTTGACCCAATTACTATAGACATCCATCTTCTTATTCTTCTCAAAGAAAAGGATAGGATTGAGTATTTCTGCCGGCACCTTTTTGAGCAAATCCGCGTTCTCCTTAGCCTCCACGTCCACTATCTCGTAGCCGAAGTCAGGATCAGGCTTCCAGGCTATCTTACCGGCAAGCATCCCCTCAAGCATCGCAGACGAGTGCCTTATCTTGACCTTGAGTGCTTTGCCCGCCTCAACGTCATTCGCATCGCCGCCGATATAGCCGGTGTTCATGAGCCAGGTTTGAAGATTGGGAATCTGAACCGAGAGCTCTGCAAACCGGATGGCCTGAAGACCCATCGCCTTTGGGAAGAAGGGCTGGGTGAAGGGCGAACGCGTGCGCCCGCGCTCCTTGCCAGCCGCCGAGGTCTTGGTGGTCTCGCCAAGCATGAAGTAGGCAGCCGCCTGCTCGGTAGAGACAAAGCGCACGATCCCTGGCATGGCCGCGTCCGGTCCCTCGTCACGGTTCAGGATGCCCATCGAACGCACGGACGGAATATCCCGCAAATCCGCCGCACCACCGATACGCGACATGGGGATCACCGAACGACCGTTCTGGGTCCAGACCAAAAAATCCCACCCATCCTCAGGGATACCGTATTCGTCCACCTTATCTTCAAGCTTAACCTCCCCCCTGATGTAGGCATCAACGTTCTCGGGCAAAGCGCCGGTGATGATCAGGTAGTCGCGCAAACGCTTGACTTCTTCAGGAGTAAGACGTTCCTTGGAGAAATCGAAACCGCCCTCAGCATCGGTATAGACGTTTTCCAGCCAGGCCGCGGGATCGAGGGTGCCTTTGTATATAATCGGTTCCGATTCCTCCTTAAGTCCCCAGGTCTTGGCGAACGCGCCATTCTCAGTGATTGTAATCTTCCCTCCCGGCCACAGGCACACCATGTCGTCCTGGATGGGCTGGGTCAGCTCGCCCTGCTTGGAGAATGTGGTGGTGGTCTTTCCCGTTCCTGAAAGCCCCATCACGGTCATGGTGATGCGCTCGCCGCCGATGGTCACCGCCTTGGCCCCGGCGTGAAGCACCAGGCCGCCGCGCTGATAAACGTAGTCGTTCAGCATCCTTAAAGCGCCCTTCTTGGACTCGCCGAAGTAGTCCGCGCCGATCACGTATGTTGTGTAATTCTCCAGGTCTACAATAATGGCCTGCCTGCCAGGCACGTCGGGAAGCGGAAACTCCGGCACCATCACCACCCGGATCACAGGCTTGTACTCCTCGGCAAGCTGCTCTGGCGTCTCCACCGCATCGCGCGGGAAAGAAAGAATCTGCTGCATGCCGGCAATGTTCGCGCACGGCATGGTATAAAGCCACTGGATAGGGAAGCGCCGCTCGTCCAGCCCGTAGTAGCCCTGGATCTCAATCAGCTTGCCCTGCAGTTCCACATACTCCCACACCCGGCTCAGGATGCGTTCGGCGCGGTCAGGCTCGATCACCTTGCTCGAATAAAGGTGCGCATCTCGCTCAGGAGCGATGACGTAGGTGTATTGGGCTTTCCGCGCCTTGTTACGCGCGATCTTGTTTATGTTGCCGTACTTCGTAACATAACACGCGGGAGAATGCTCCAGCGCCAGCCGGCGCAGGTCGGCCTGCGACGGGTTCTTGATGTAAGCTACGTTGAACGGATGCGGCTCCTCATCAGGCGGCACCCGCTTGACCTTCGACATTCATCCTCCTGGGTTTAGCTCAAACCTTAACCTCTTCTGATGCGTATCTTACTCAGGGAAACGGGAATTGCAAGTGGTCGGCATCGTGATTACTCTACTGTTTAAATCGGCGCCAACTCGTCAGGTTTGAGTGGCACTCGTCACCAAAAAGCTGGACAAAAGCTGGTCAAATGCTGGTCAAAAGGTGGACAAAAGCTGGTCATTTTGGGGGATTTTGGGTGTTTTTGAGGTTAAAGACTCCTGCAATAGGGATTGGCATATTAATGACTTGACATTCCCCCCAGGTGGGTTATTCTTATGAGATGCTTGAGGTAAATAAAAGGGCTGCGGTGAAATTTGGGATTGATACTGACCTTATAGAAGCAAAGGCTGATACCCAGAAGAACATTGAAGTTTTAGGAGATGACCTTACTTTCCTCGGGGTGAGGGAATTTGAAAGACTCAAACACGTCCATCGCCTGCACCCTTACCTAAGAAGAGATACATGAGGAACTTTTGGATTGTACCTGGGATAGAAGCCAATTGGCGACGGGCATTTGCTATGCAAGGGACCTGGGGACTCAAATCCGACAAGAGAGGAAGACTCTATTGGGCGGCTCTGGCTCCCAATGACGTCGTGTTATTTTACGTTTCAGGTAGAATAAAACGAGTTGTGGGATACGGGTTTATCCGAAACAAGTTCTATCAAGACACTCCTTTTTGGCCGGAAGAGATAGAAACGGGGAAGGTAAAATGGCCTTTTAAATTTGAGTTTGACATAGAATTTCTTTTAGACTGGGATAAATGGAAGGACGACGGAGTTCCTATTCCTGGAGGTGCAGAGTTTACACAAACGTTAATTATTAAAAACCTTGAAGAAGCTAAACCGATTATTCAGAAATTAAACCCTGAAGTCCCTAAAGAATTATTAGCAGAAGCTCCTATTCGGCCTCAACCAACAGAAGAAGAGATTCCTTCCTCGGATCACGAGGGTATCAAGAAGCTGATACTTGAGGTAGGTAAATTACAGGGGTTCATCGTCGATAAAGAATACAAGATGGGCACAGAACGCCTAGATGCGATTTGGAAGAAACTTGAGGAATCAGTCCCGACTTACGTTTTTGAAGTTCAGGTGGGCGGTGACCTTTACCATGCGATGGGTAAATTGAAACATGCCCACGATATATGGAACAGCCGGATATACTTGGTGGCATCCGCTGATGTTCTAGGCTCAGTTAATCAACTACTGGCTGGGACATTTCACGAACTAAAACCCATATTCAGGTTCATTGAAACAGAGAAAATCCAAAGCTTGCATAAGTCCAAGCGAGATATCTATCAGCTTGAAAAGGACTTAGGGATAATCCCTTAATAGGAAGTCAAACCTAAGTGGAGGAAGAAATGAAAAGATATTACGCGGCAGTGTATTATTGCGGCGATGATAGTCCGCCAGCGTTCCACCTCATTGAGGAAGGTGTTATATCAAAGGGTATCTTCAAAAAGCGCCTGCAAGCTGTTACTTCTCAAGTTAGAAATTTACTTATGATGGGAGACAAAAACATCCCCGATTACAAAATACATGAAAACATCTATTTCCTGAAGTATGATGATTTAACCAGTGTAGAGAAATTGAGAGACGTGTAGCTCTAGTATCTGCCCGGTATCGCTTTGAGATTAAGTCAGGATCGCAATGCTAAAGTTTTTACGGGACTCGCCATCCCTTACAATCCGAACCATCCAGGACCTTACGATAGATGGACATTGAAAGGCTTGTATGACCTAGGTGGGGGCGAAGTATTAGTGGGTGAAGAGTTCTGGAATTACGTTGGAGGGGCAAATATCTACGAAGATTTGCTGGACGTTTTTCAAGAAACAGGCCAAGAGCTAAAACCGGAGTTAGATAAGAAATTTGCGGAGTTCAAATAGCCACCATTCAAGCGATAATCGGGCCGACTTAATACCCTATGGGGCACTCAGTACCCCACGGGGCACGCTGAGATCGGCCCCTACATCTTTATCCATTTGAGCTTAAAATCGCTTGCGCGGGGTGGATTATAGTTTTCCGTGCACGCGGACCCTGCGCACGCAGGGAATAGACTTCAAACGCTCTATAAGTTCTGCCGAAGGGCTTACCCTTATATCCTTGCTCCGTATACGGGTGCGTTCGTTACCGTCTTCGCCGTTGCGTAAGTTTATGTAAAAGGCGCAGCGTCCCGGAAACTCCTCCGCCAGTTTGCGTATCTTTAGGAGATTCTCTCTGCAGATTTCTTGTTCGTCCAGCTCCACGATCATCTTATTCAGTCTTGCCCGTGCGGCGCTGAACGGGATTATCTCTTCACTGAAGAGCTTTGCCCTTGTATCATCCTCACTAACCGCTGCGCGTCCCTTAACCAGTATGGGTTCGTCTGAGCGAAGGATGGAACGGTGCTGCTCGTAGAGCCTTGCGAACACGAACACGTCTATCTCACCGGTGAAGTCGCGCAGGGTTATAATTGCATATTCACGTCCATTCTTGTCGCGTTTTGCTTTGCGAGCCGCAACTGCCCCGCCAACAACAATGGTTTTACCGTCATGACGTTCGTCTATCTCTTCGATTGGAGATACATCAAGCGCTTCGTAGAGGTCCTGGTAGTCCTCCAGCGGGTGCCCTGACAGGTAAAAACCGAACGCGTCCTTCTCGTAGCTTAAAAAATCGGTGGGCTTGAACTTCTTTTGTTTGCGCCTCTCTGACTTTTCCTTGATACCTTGTGTATCGGCGAAAAGCCCTTGTTGTTTCTCAAGTATCAGCCCGCGCTTGTTCCCCAGTCGGGAGATCTCGTCGAGAAGATGAGCGATCAGAAGCTCCCGGTCAGGGTCGATTGAATCGAAGCAACCGGCTTTGATCAGGAACTCCGCACACTTGCGGTTGACCGTTCCGTGGGTGCGGGTAAGGAAGTCTCGCATGTCGGAAAAAGGCTCTTTTGAGTTTTCTTGCTCGATAAGCTCCGCCGCGCCTCGCCCTACGTTCTTAACAGCCCCGATGCCGAAACGGATTGCATCACCTTGGATCAGGAACTCATAACCGCTTTTGTTTATCTCCGGCGGAAGGATCTTAATCCCGAACTTGCGGGCATCGGCGATGAACTGAGCCATCTTTGCTTCCGAATGTCCCATCTCGTTGGTCAAAAGGGCGGTGAAGAACTCAAGCGGGTAGTTGGCCTTAAGATATGCGGTGGCGTAGGAGATGTGGGCGTAGCCGGCGGAGTGCGACTTGTTGAATCCGTAGCCTGAGAAGGGCGCGATCTGGTCGAAGATAGCCTTAGCTACCTTTTCAGGTACCCCCTCTTTCTTTGTCCCTTCGAAGAACTGCTGCTTCATCTCGGCCATGAGTTCCGGTATCTTCTTTCCCATGGCGCGGCGCAGGTGGTCGGCCTGAACGTAAGAAAATCCGGCGATAGCTCGGGCAGTTTGCATCACCTGCTCCTGGTAGATGAACATACCGTGGGTTCCGGCAAGCACCGGTTCCAGACGCGGATGCAGGTAGGTGATCTCGCTTTCTCCGTGTTTGCGGCGGAAGAACTCATCCAGATCAATGTTGGCCAAAGGTCCGGGTCTGTAGATTGCGATAACCGCGATGATGTCCTCGATCTGGGTAGGACCAAGTTTTCTCAGAATCTCACGCATACCCCTGCTTTCAAGCTGGAACACCCCGGCGGTGTCGGCGCGTTGCAACAGCTGGAAGGTTTTTTTATCATCCAGGGGAAGATTTTTGGTGTCGATTTTTTGACCGTCCTGGTTGATGAGCTTGGAGCTCATCTTGATCACCGAGAGGGTCCGCAGCCCCAGGATGTCCATCTTTAGGAGACCGATGGAGTCCACAGCCTTCATGTCGAACTGGGTCGAGATACCGTCGTCTGCAGCCTTGTAGAGTGGAACGAACTCGGTCAGAGGCTCCGGCGTAATGACCACGCCAGAGGCGTGGATTGAGGCATGACGGCATATGCCCTCAAGCTTCTGAGCGACGTTAAACAGTCGTTCGTAGAGAGGATCGGTCTTGATGGCCTCGGCAAGTTCCTTCTGGGTGTTGCGTGCCTCGCGAAGATTCATGTTGAACGGAATGAGCTTTGCCAGCCTGTCGACCTCACCGAATGGGATGTCCAGCGCCCTTCCAACGTCGCGAACCGCGGCCTTGGCCTTCATGGTGTCGAAGGTTATGATGCGTGCGACGTTCTCCTGGCCGTAGCGCTCGTGGATGTATGAAATGACCCTATCGCGATCCTCGTCCGCGAAGTCTATGTCAATATCGGGAAGGGTTATGCGGTCAGGGTTCAGGAAACGCTCGAATATCAGTCCGTAGTGGATGGGGTCAAGCGCGGTGATGTCCAGTGAGTAAAGAACCAGGCTCCCAACCGCCGAACCCCGTCCCGGCCCCACAGGCACACCGGTCTTCCGTGCGTAGTCAACGATGTCTTTCACGATCAGGAAGTATCCGGCGAAGCCCGTCTTGCGGATGATAGCAAGCTCGTGCTCAAGACGTTGCGCGTATATTTTTTTCTCCATAGGACACTTCTGGCGGCAGCCGGAGGAAGCGAGTTCCCTCAGATAGGACATCGAAGAGTCGAACTCCTTGGGGATAGGATAGCGCGGCAGCTTGAAGTTGCGGGTGTCCAGGTCGATGCTGACCATGCAGCGCTCGGCGATCTTCACCGTGTTTTCAAGAGCCTCGGGCAAATCCTTGAAAGCTTCGGCCATCTCCTTGGGCGATTTGAAGTACATCTCGTTGGACTCAAACCGCATCCGGTCAACGTCGTCCACCTTCTTGGCTGTCTGGATGGCTAAAAGTACGTCGTGTGCGTCGGCGTCCTCGCGGCTAAGAAAGTGACAGTCGTTGGTGGCAACCACATCCACACCCTCTTCTCGTGCCAGATCAACGATGCGTTTAATCATCTCTTCGGTTTCGGAAAGCCCGAGGTTCTGCACCTCAAGGAAGAAGTTCTCAGGCCCGACGATGTCAAGGTAGGATCGCAGGGCTGCTCTGGCCGTCTTGATATCCCCCCGGGCCAACGCCGAGGGAATCTCCCCTTTCCAGCAGCCAGACAAAGCTACAAGACCCTCGCTGTGCTCGGCAAGTATCTCTTTGTCTATTCGAGGCTTGTAGTAGAAGCCTTCGAGATATGCGATAGAGGAAAGCTTAACCAGGTTCTTGTAGCCTTTATTTGTGGCGGCAAGCAGGGTAAGATGGTAGTTTGTTTCGCCCGAAGCAGGGGTTTCTTTCTTCTCGGAGATGGATCCGGAAGCAACGTAGGTCTCTATCCCTATTATGGGCTTTACCCCCCGTTTCTGCATCGCCTTGTAGAAGGGTACTGTGCCGAACATGTTGCCGTGATCGGTCATCGCCACCGCATGCATCTTGAAGCGATGCGCCTGCTCGGCCAGTTCTGCTACACGTATAGAACCATCCAGCAGGCTGTACTCGGTATGCAGATGCAGGTGCACGAAGTTTGGTGAGGACATGAGAAGATATTAGTCATGCTGTGGGGGCTGTCAAGAAAATCATCACCCCACGAGATTAGTCTAGGGTGTCCTTAACCTCCTCGCTCCTTTTCTTCCCGAAATTATGGGTGTAGCCGATGCCTGCGTAAAATCCAGGGGCTAAGCCTAAGTCGCCGAGATAAAAGGGACTGAAGTCTGACCCAACAAGGATGTGTGCACCCTTAAACGGATGCATGTTTACGAAAAAGCCCAACGTACCCAACGCAATGCACCCAGTTACTTGAACACCAGCTGTCAGGAACTCATGGCCCTTGTTCGTAGCTATCCCTATCATTGGGGTAAGTGCGAAGGTGTTTGGGTAGTCAGCCTCAACACGCAAAGCCAGGTTAAGAATTCGTGCTCCAGGTGTAGAGAGCTTTATTCCCAAACCGGCGCAAGGAATCAGATACCCTACAGTGTCTATAGGCATAAAACAACCGGCTCGTCCTACTACGCTGAACCAATTGGTGAATCCGTAATTTACATTGATCTCCGGCCGTATGAATGCAATCCTAGGGGTGCCCCCCAACCACTGGGTTTCTATTACCTTCTGATAGGCAACACCGCCGCCCACGGTAAACCCTTCGTGGGTCATGGCGGTATCGTAGATTGGGGAGAAACAGGCTGTGCTGCCTGTCACAAACAGCAAGGCCAGCCATTTAAAACACTTCATTTTTGCCTCCTCCTTTTTAAATTCTACCTCAAACTCGTTACTACCAAAAATTATGCTCCTAAAAGCGGCTCTGTCAAGCAAACTCTCTAATGCTACGAATCCTGATTCACTCGCCCGATCGATTCCCTTGACTTGGCCGTAAACGAGCCTAAAATTACGCGATGCAAGAGCGAATCAAAGGTGTAGAGATAAAGGAGCTTCGCGTTATCCCTGACGAGCGCGGCTGGCTTATGGAAATTTTAAGGGCGGACGATGCGTTATTTACCAAGTTCGGGCAGGTCTACCTCTCAACCGTCTATCCCGGAGTGGTAAAGGGCTGGCACTACCATAAGGTCCAGCGCGATAACCTGTGCGTTGTCAAGGGGATGGCCAAGCTGGTGCTCTATGATTGGCGCGATGACTCTTCCACCAAGGGCCAGTTGATGGAGTTATTTATCGGGGAGAAGAATCCTTTACTGATCTCTATTCCACCGGGGGTGCTGCACGGAATGAAGGGGATAAGCACCGAACCGACGCTTTTCGTCAACGTCCCCACCGAGGTCTACAACTACTCCGAGCCTGACGAGTTCCGGGTAGACCCCCACTCAGGCGAGGTTCCCTACGACTGGTCAAGGAAGGACGGATGATGAAGCGGTCGGTGCTGGTAACCGGAGGGGCGGGTTTCGTAGGCTCGCACCTGGTTGAGAGGCTGATCCAGAGGGGAGATACAAAGGTTACGGTTCTCGATAAGCTCGTCTATCCCGGCCGTCTGGATACCATCCCTCGATCCGTTCGTAAAGACCCCAACTTCCGCTTTATCCGGGGCGACGCCGGTAACAAAAGAATCCTCGAACCGCTGCTCAAAGAGATAGACTCGGTAGCACACCTTGCAGCCGAGACACATATTGACCGCTCCATCCTTTCGATAGACACCTTCGTCAAAAACGACTTCGTGGCGTCTGCGCACCTGTTTGAGGCTCTGGTTGGCTCCAACGTGAAACGAGTGATCCATCTCTCCACCAGCGAGGTCTACGGCTCAGCACAGAAAACCCCTATGGATGAAGCTCATCCCATAGCCCCACAGTCTCCGTATGCAGCGACCAAGGCAGGGGCGGATCGGTTGGCCTACTCCTTCTACAAGACCTACAAGCTGCCTGTACTTATCTTTCGCCTGTTCAACATGTACGGTC
Organism: Candidatus Stahliibacteriota bacterium; assembly: GCA_004375895.1. GTDB lineage: Bacteria > Hydrothermota > Tepidihabitantia > B3-TA06 > B3-TA06 > B3-TA06. The sequence continues at coordinate 73,249 of SOJW01000020.1, read as the reverse complement.
CGCGCCAGCATGTGGAAAAGCTCATACCGTTCTTCACCACAAACGCACTTCTTGACCTGCCTCTCTACGTCTACGGCGACGGCTCTGCGGAGCGCGACTGGATGTGGGTGCAAGACGGTGCCGCCCTTATAGAAGCGGCACTCTTCGCAGGGGACTTCTCGCCCCTTGCGGGCCAGGAGATAAACGGAGGAACTGGCAGAAGCTTCTCAATAAACTGGATCGCTGCAAGGATACTTGCGCGTCTGGGTAAACCAAAGACCCTGTTAAAAACCCACACCGACCGGCCCGGTCATGTGGCAAAGCTCGTTGCACGATCCACCAAGGCGCATAAGCTCCTGGGATGGAAGCCTCGCAAGCGCTTCGAGCAAGGCCTGGGTGAAACCATAGACTGGTACAGGGACAATCAAAGGTTCTGGAAAGTTCGCAGGGAAGATAAGCGCTTCAAGGAATACACCAGGGCATGGTACGGCAGGAAGCTGTGAGTGATTTTGCATCGATTGAAGAAGCTGTAGAGGACATCCGTCAGGGTAAGTTGATAGTTGTGGTGGATGATGAGGACCGCGAGAACGAGGGTGATCTGATAGCCGCAGCCTCCAAGGCAACGCCCGAGATGATCAACTTCATCGTGAAACACGGTCGAGGTCTCTTGTGCGCACCCATAACCAGGGAGAGAGCTGAGGAGCTCCAGCTTCCCCCGATGGTCGAGCGCAACACCGAGAAGCACGGCACCGCGTTCACCGTATCCGTGGACTACAAGCACGGCACCACCACAGGCATCTCGGCGTTCGACAGGGCAAAGACGATCCTGTCTCTCGTTGATCCCTCCACCCGTCCTGACGATCTGGCCCGACCGGGTCACATCTTCCCACTCGTGGCCAAGAAGGGTGGGGTGCTGCGCCGCGCCGGTCATACCGAGGCTACGGTAGATCTTGCCCGGCTGGCAGGGCTGAAACCTGCCGGGCTCTTGTGTGAGATCATGGATGCCGACGGTTCAATGGCCCGCCTGCCTCGACTTCAGGAGATAGCAAAAGAGTTCTCCTTAAAGATAATAACCATCAAGGACCTTATCGCCTACCGCCAGCGCCGCGAGAAGCTTGTCCGCCGACTCTTCTCAGCTTCACTTCCCACCCGTTACGGTGAGTTCAAGCTGATAGTTTACGAGGCTGTCATAGATGGAAACCATCACCTTGCCCTGGTTAAGGGAGCCGTTGAAGGTAGGAAGAACGTGCTGGTTCGTGTGCACTCCCAGTGCCTTACCGGCGACGTGTTCGGCTCGGCGCGCTGCGACTGCGGTGATCAGCTTCACGAGGCGATGCAAAAAATCGAGGCAGAAGGTCTTGGCGTACTCGTCTACATGCGGCAGGAGGGAAGAGGCATAGGGCTTTTGAACAAACTGGTCTGTTACAGACTGCAGGATCAGGGGCTGGATACGGTTGAGGCGAACGTGGCTATCGGCTTCCCGCCAGACGCCAGAGACTACGGGATCGGAGCCCAGATACTTGCCGATCTCGGCCTTACAAGTATCCGCCTCATGACCAACAACCCTGCCAAGCGCATAGGGCTTGAGGGTTATGGGCTCGAGGTTGTTGAACGTGTGCCGCTGATTATCCAGCCCCACGAGCATAACCGCTTCTATCTTGAAACCAAGCGGGACAAGCTGGGGCATTTACTTGATAGGCAAAAGAACGAGGAGGAAGATAAATGAAGGTTACCGAACAAAAGGGCAGCCTGGACGCGAAAGGACTCAATTTCGGGATAGTTGTCTCGCGCTTCAACGAGCGCATCACCAAGCTTTTACTTGAGGCTGCCTTGGATTGTCTTGATCGCCACAAGGCGGATGGGGTTCAGGTTTGCTACGTGCCAGGGACCTTCGAGGTTCCACATGCGGCCAAGGTCATGGCCAAAGACAAAGGTGTTGATGCGGTGATCTGTCTTGGTGCGGTTATTCGCGGCGAGACCCCCCACTTTGAGTTCGTTGCCTCCGAGGCGGCCAAGGGAATCGCAGCACTTGGCCTTCAGTTGGAGAAACCCGTGATCTACGGTATCATCACCGCCGACTCGACCGAGCAGGCCATGGAGCGTGCCGGGGTCAAGCAGGGCAACCGGGGTTGGGATGCGGCCCTTGCTGCAATCGAGATGGCGAACCTGGCTAAAGAAAAATAACGCCTTCCCGGTGGAAGGAAGAGGGATTTAAGATCGGGTGAAGAAGGATACATTCAAGGGGCCCAGGACTCGTGCCCGAATCGCGGCGGTGGAGGTCCTGTACCGTATCGATCTGGTAGAGGCAGAACCCTCACAGGTTACAGAAGAGGTCATACGCCGTCGAAGACTTAGGGCTGACTCCGCCGACTATCTCCGAACCCTGATCCAAAAGACGATCCAGGAGCAGGAACGGATAGATGCCTCGCTTTCACGCTCACTGACCGACTGGAAACTGGATCGGGTCTCCTACGTGGATCGGGCCATTCTACGTCTGGCCGCTTGTGAGATTCTTTTGCTCCCCCAAATCCCTCCCAAGGTCTCGATAGACGAGGCGGTGGAGCTTTCCCGCTTCTACGGGACCCAGAGCTCGGCGCGATTCGTGAACGGGGTGCTTGACTCGCTATACAAGCGGGAGGTCCTAGTCTCAGAGCGGTGAAGGTTACACTATAGTGAAGGTAGCGGTTCTTTCAGACATACACTCAAATATCGAGGCGCTTGCGGCGGTAATAAAGGACGCTAAGGATTGGGGGGGCTGCGAGTGGCTCGTTGCAGGTGACATAGTTGGCTACGGTGGTGCCCCAAACGAGTGCATCGAGATGCTAAGACAGCTTGGTGCCGTCTGCATCGCGGGCAACCACGATTGGGGAGCGGTCGAGAAAACCTCTATCTACTACTTCAACTCAGCCGCACGGCAAGCTGTACTCTGGACCAGCAAGAACCTCTCCGCTGAATCCAGAAGCTATCTTGAAGAACTTCCACTTACATTAATCAATGGAGAGATCAGCCTTTGCCATGCGGACTTCACGAACCCTGCAAGCTGGGAGTACGTTTTTACGCTTTATCAGGCCAGGAGGCAGTTTGATGGATTTGCCACCCGCCTGGGTGTGATCGGCCACTCCCATGTTCCTTTTATCGTCCAGGCATCTGAGGAGGATGGACGAGCGGAGCAGGTGATGGAAGAATCAGTCAAGTGGGAAAGGGGCAGCCGGTATCTTATAAATTCCGGAAGCGTGGGTCAACCTCGTGACGGCGATCCTCGTTCATGTTACCTGAGGGTGGACTGGTCGGGTCGTGAGATCGCCTTGCGTCGTGTAACCTACGATGTTGCTGGAGCTCAACGTCGCATATCCGAAGCGGGCTTGCCTTCCTCGCTTGCCGAACGGCTTCCTCTTGGTAGATAGTTGACTTCTGCCTTGATCGCGCTAGAATTAAATCAAGGTTGTTAACGGAGGAATAAGCCGATGATTATGAATCTGCGAAAAAGGGCGAAATTTATTATGTTCATCGTCCTTATCTCATTTGGAGGGTTGATGGTGCTGGGTTGGGGTGCTGATATAACATCCCGTGGCGGGAGAAGCAGGAGACGCAAGGTAAAGGAAAACGTCCTGGCCGTGGCAGGAAAGGAGGAGGTTACCTCCCAGGATTACGCTGCGGCTTACAATCGTCTGGCCTCTCAAATAGGTGAAGAGCAATTCAAACAGCTCAGTGATGCGGAACGTCGTGAACTCGCCGCGGCTACATGGGAGGAGGCTTTGGGGGACGCGATCTGGAAGTCGGCGATCAAGCGTGAGCGCGTCATCCTGGGAGAAGAGGAGCTGCGTGAGATCATGATGTTCACACCGCCTCAAGAACTCTTGCAAGATTCATCCTGGTATACCGACGGGGAGTTCAACTACCAGCTTTACTGGCAGATGCTTGCCGATCCCAACCCCACCCCTCAGATACAGCGATTCATCGAGATATACAAGGCGGAACTTGGCCGTGAGGTAATGCGTTCAAAGTTGCGCTCTGACGTAACTAATGGGCTACGGCTCACCCGAAATCAACTCGTAGAAGCACAGCTCAGGGCGGGAACGAAGATGATCCTTGAGGCCTTATTCATCTACGAGCTGCCACAGGTTGATTCAAACGTTACCCAGGCAGAACTACAGGCCTACTACGAGGAAAACATAAAGTACTTCGAGCGCAAGAAGTGGTGGGAGCTACGAACCCTTGTCTTCCCCATATACCCCTCCTCTGAGGACTCAAGCTTCCTGGCCGAAAGGGTTGCAGATGCAGTGGCGGCTCTTGCGGCCGGGTACGATTTCGACCAGATAGCCCTGGACTTCACGCAGGATTCAAGCCAGAGCGTAACCCGCTCGATTGATCTACTGGACGCGGTGGAATATGAAGCGCTTGGCTTACTTACCGAAGGCGAGGCCTCAGAGCCATACTTCGACAGAGGTGGATGGCATCTTGCAAAGATTGTTAAAAGAACCCCGGATAGTATTGCCTACCAGGAGATATACTTCCCACTTGAGCCCGGCGCCGAGACCAGGAAGGCGGTTCGGGCGCGTATAGACGAGTTCAGCAAACGCGCCCGTAAGGAGAACCTGGACTCTTTAGCCGCAGAATACGGAGTCTCAGCACGCGTTGGCCCATACGTCCGCGAAAGCAAGGATGTTATGATGCCAAGATTCCCTTACACTGAAGCCGTCAAGACCTACGCTTTAGGCTCGCATGTAGGCGATATAAGTGAACCATTCCCGGAGGTCAGGGATGTATACTACGTATTTGCGACCGTAGACATAGCAAAGCAGAAGATTATTCCCCTGGACAGCACCCTGGAATACGTAAGTGGCCGGGTAATTCGTGAAAGGGCCAAGAATGCTCAGCGCGATTACGCAATTCAGCTGCGTCGAAAGATCCAGGCCGGGGCGAATTTCCCCTCGCTTGTCGGTATGCCGCACATAAGTATAGATACCTTACATTTTGGATCTTACTTTGAAGCGGAGACCCGATACGGTGCGGAGATGGCCGGTGCCTGTTACGCTATCGACGTAGGCCAGATGAGTGGTCCGGTAAAGTGCGACATCGGCTACGGCTTCTTCCGCTGCTTAGAGCGTGAGTTTGACCCGGCTTCCGAACTCTTGCCTACCGCGATACAAAACGAACAGACGGTTATCCTTAACGCCCTGGCTGAAGAGGTCTTCCCGCGCAGTGACGTGAAGGACTACCGCAGGGCAGACAATTACTACGGGGGAGGATAAAATAGGCTATGGCCCCATCGTCTAATGGTCAGGACATCACTCTTTCAAGGTGAAGATACGGGTTCGATTCCCGTTGGGGCTATTGGTTTCTAGCTAAATAGAGGAGGTCCGTGATGAAAAGGAATACTTTCCTCATACCTGTAATTATTTCCGTGTTTCTTTTATGGGATGGCCATGCTCAAGCCCGGCCCAACCGTTGGGCGCAGAACGGTGCGCTGGATGTCTTCTACGCACCCACAGGCGAGCAGGGGTTGCTCTCCTTCAGCTTCATCCATCTGGCAGGCGGGTATTCAGATCACGTCTATGGTCATGACTACAGCGGAATCGGTTTCGCTCCCCTATCATTCCTCGAGTTCTCCACCGCGGTCTACGCGGACGGCTTCCGCGAAGACGACTACCGTTACCTCATGGGTCCTATCATGCTCTCTCCTGCCCTGAAAACGGGTTATGACTTTTACCTTGGCTCCGAACCGAATGAGAAGAGATTCTTCCTGGCCCCTGGTTTAGTGGCTCTCGGTCGGTTCGCCACCGCAAGCGTCTGGGCCGGCGATTCAACATCAGTCCCTGATCCGCCTCCGGCCATTGATCTTGTGGGGATACTTGGCGTGGGCTACGATATAGTCGGGTTCTATATCAACGCAGGCTACGGCATGGGGTTTGAGTCAGGCGGGGTTAACACCTCGCTTCCCTGGGGAGCGGCTTTGCAGGTTTCCCCCATCGAGATACTCGATCTGGTTGTGGAGGTAACAAACCGTACCCCGACTGATGACGTACTTTCGTTTGATGCCTTACAAGTGACGCCTATGGTTCGTATGAGTACCGCTGCGGTAACTGCCGCGACCTTTGATCTCGCAGTGCCCATAGGTATAGGTTCATCGCTTTACCCATGGAAGATCGAGCTTGGCATCTCGGCGGGATTCGATCTGATCCAACCTCCAAAGATTCCTCGCACGCACCTTCTGGGGCGTGTTGTTGATGAAGAAACGGCCGATCCACTGGCGGCAAGGCTCATCTTCCCGGAAGCCGAGATAGAACCGGTGATTACCGACTCGGCGACCGGCGATTACTCGGTAGAGCTTACGCCAGGGGTATACCGCATCCGTGCCGAAAGCCCGGGATACAAGTGGAAGGAGAAGGGGGTCGTGCTTCAGGATGGGGACGAAAGGGTGCTGGACTTCTCACTGGCAAAGGAAAGACAACCCCGGGCTCAGCTTTCAGGGACCGTAAAGGATACCAAAAGCGGTGAGGCGCTCGAACGGGTGTTCGTATCATTCGGCAGGACCGATATACCCGAGGTTACTACCGACGCCTTGGGGATCTTCAAGGCCGCGCTTGCACCGGGAGACTACCGGATCACCTTCTCCAGGGAAGGCTACGCACAGGAAGAGCGTTCGGTCTCCTTGAAGGATGACGAGGTTAGAGAACTAAATGTGAGCCTTTCTCCTCCGGAACCTGCCCGGATGCCTGAGTTTGAAAACGTGCTCTTCAATCCGGGCAGTGCGGTCATCATGTCTGAAAGCTACGCGGCGCTGGAAGAGGTGACCCGCTTCCTTGAGACCTACCCCAGGGTTCGAATCGAGATTGAAGGGCACACCGACAGCGTGGGCGAGGAGGAGACAAACATGCGGCTCTCCCAGCAGCGTGCCGATGCGGTCAAAGGCTGGCTTGTTGCCAGCGGGATAGATGCCTCGCGCCTCATGGCACGCGGATACGGTGAAACAAGGCCTATCGGTGACAACCGCACCCGAAGCGGTCAGAGGACAAACCGCCGCATAGAGTTCGTTATCCTTTCAGAGTAGAAGCTCTTCGATCTCTTTAAGCTTCTTTTCAGGAACCCCCCTTTGCCTGGCCACATCGAGCAGCCTGCGTGAAAGCAAGCGATAAAGCCTCTTTTGGTCAGGAGAACCCTCGAGGCTTTCGAGGTTCTTGAGGATAGTCTCCTTATCACCCCGAACAAGAGGGCCGGAGAGTGCATCCTCCAGGGAACCACTCTCAGCAGCGTTGCAGACTGTTTCTAAAGCAAGACGAGTTATTGAACCCCTTCTCTCCTCCTCGCTCAATCCCAAGGATAAGCCTATGTCATCGGAGTACTTGAGCAATCCCACAACCAGGTTTGATGCAAAAATGCACATCGCGTGGTAGAGGGGTTTTTCTTTTTGAGAGATGATAAACGTTCTTGCATCTGTTCGTTCGAGCACAGGTCGGAAGAAAGCTATCGCCTGTTTCGTTCCCTCAAGGGCGAAGTAGACATCCTTGAATACGTCTTTCCCCAACCGAGGGTACGGGAAGGTCTGGGCAGGATGCGCTGAGAGGCGAAGAGGGACTTCAAAGACTTCACTCGTAAGGGCCCCGGAGAAGTGCACCAAAAGGCTCTTCGGATTGATGAAATCCCTCAACTCTTCATACAGCGATGCTATCCTGTCGTCAGGCACGGCAAAGAGAAGGGCAGTCGCCTCGCTTGCCAAGGAAGGTGCAGGAAGCACCGGACACCTTAAGAGATCGGCACCCCTGCGCGCGGCCACAGGATCGGTATCTGATACCCCAACAAAGGTCTCGCCAGCGTTATGCAAAGCCGCCGCAATGCTGAGCCCGAGGTTGCCCGCACCATACAGACCAAACCTGAACTCCATCCTAAGAAGTTACGCGCAAGAGCAGATATGTCAAGTGCAAAACCGGCAATACCCCCGTCTTTCCCCTACGGTGGTGGCGAACTTTCGCCTTGAAGAAGCAGATGAGATAAGGGGTGAGTAGTTCTCTTCGGCACGATAGACTTCTATAACGGCAGCGACGCCACCGCAAGTAAGGTGGTGAAGGTCAACATCCAGCGCAGCTACTACGAGAGCTGGCACCCCTGGCGTCCTGGTAACCATCCCTTGGTGTAGGAACACAGGGTTTTCTTGCCAGACCGAGTGTGTTGACCCACACTCAAGCATACGCTATAATGGAAGATGCAATTCAACGAACGAGATCTTCAAAGGTTGATCCACGCCCTGCGCAGCAAGGGCATAGGAGATGAGAGGATACTCAAAGCGTTCGTGAGCGTACCTCGTCACCTCTTCGTGCCGCCGGGGCTGGAACATAAAGCCTATACTGACGCAGCCCTTCCCATAGGCGGCTCTCAAACGATCTCCGCCCCATCCACGGTGGCAGCGATGCTTACCGCTCTCCAATTATCTTCTCGAGACCGCGTGCTTGAGATCGGGACAGGTTCGGGCTTTCAGACGGCGCTCTTGACCAAACTGGTCGCCGAGGTCTACAGCATCGAACGCAATCTTTCTCTACTAAAGGAGGTAAGTGAGAGGCTCGTTCGTGCCGGGTGTGGAACAGCACATCTTCGTGCAGGTGACGGGATGCTGGGATGGTCAGAGCATGCCCCTTACGACGCAATCATCGTGAGCGCTGGGACCGAGGAGGTGCCGTCTAACCTGGTGGATCAACTCAAGCCGGGCAGCCGGATGGTTATCCCGTTGAAAGGTCGTATCAACCTGATAACCAAAACTCGAGGAGGATTGCGTTTACGCGAGCTCTCCGAGTGCCAGTTCGTGCCGCTCCTGCCTGGACACACGGAAAGTTAATCATCCACTAGCTTACGGGTGAAAACAACCTCAGAATCACCGGCTTCGCGGCTATGATTCGATCCCCCTACCTGAACCGATAGAAGTAAAGTCCTGCCGGAATATCATCCGTTGCACAGAGAAGTTTGCGGGTGCCAGGTTGAATAGAGCGGCTGTAAACCTCTCGGCCCGAAGCATCGTAGATTTCAACCTGTCCAGAATAAGTTCTTCTCCCGCACGTTGCCTGCAGGGTAGCGGATGGCGTTCACCCAAAGCTCAGCACTTAAGCCGAGGGCAAGAAGTAGTATCAAAATACTCGTCTTACGTAACATATCTCCTCCTTATGCAAATAGTTCATCCCCGAGGTGGCTATTGTCAAGGGGTTGGGGTGTCCAAACATCGCTTGACATTTGAGGCTAAATTATTAGTATAGTTTATACCTATGACAGGCAAAAGCTCAAGGTCGGTTGACACCAAAGCGAGGGCAAGCAAGAGATCTCACGATTTCTCGGCACTCTCGCGGAGGATACTGCAGTTCGCCAACCGCGGCGCGCCGAGGATTGAGTTCCAGCGCGAGGTCTCAAGGATGCTCATCCGCTTCTCCGGATGCGATGCGGTTGAGCTGCGCATCACCGACGGCAAGCTGCACTACCGGTGGGAAGCCAGGATGGAACCCAATGAGCGCTTTCAGTTCGAGAAACTCCCCTATATACAGGATGAGAAGGGGCTGGCGCTCCCATGCCTGCCGGATGGTTCAAGCCTGGAACAAACCTGTAAGATACTGTTAGGTGGTAACTTTGACAGCTCCTACCCTTACTTCACCAAAACCGGCAGCTTCTGGACTGGCAACCTGAAGGAGGCGCTGAGTTCCCAAACGGGCGAGGAAACCCCTACTGATCTGGCGTCTACCGGTGATTACTCCTCACTCGCAATGATCCCTTTTGTAATAGACGATAACAATAACGGGCTGATTCAATTAAAAAGCAGAGAGAAGAACTTCTTTACCGTTGAAGAGATAGAGTTCTACGAGGGCGTTGCCCAGACCATAGGGATAGCAATGGCAGGCCGCAGAGCGCAGACCAAACTGCGTGAGCGCGTCAAGGAACTCTACTGCCTTTACGGGATAGCCCGACTGGTTGAGGAACCGGGCATATCTCTCGAGAAGATCCTTGGCGGCATAGCCGATTTGTTGCCACCAGCCATGCGATACCCGGATATAGCCTCGGCTAGGATAATACTGGATGATAAGGATTACTGCTGCCCGCCGAGATGTACCGAAACCCGCTACCGGCTGGCCGCGGATATCGTAGTCGATGGAGTAAAACGAGGCGTGGTGGAGGTGTTCTACTCAGAGGAGAAGCCTGAGCTTGAGGTGGAGCTTTTCATCGCAGAGGAGCAGAGCCTTCTGGACGCGGTGGCCGCTCAGCTCGTGCTTATAATCGAACGCAGGCAGTGGGAAGCCGAACGGACCAAGCTTGAGGAACAGCTTCGTCACGCGGATCGCCTGGCTACTCTGGGCCAGCTTGCAGCAGGCGTGGCACACGAGCTTAACGAACCCCTGGGCGCTATCCTTGGATTTGCCCAGCTTGCCCGCAAGTCCGATGGGTTGCCTGAACAGGCGCGCAAGGACATGAGGAGGATCGAAAACGCAGCACTTCACGCCAGGGAGGTGGTAAAGAAGCTTCTCATATTCGCCCGTCAGATGCCCGCCCATAAAACACTGGTCAATCTTAACCGGATAGTGGAAGAGGGGCTTTACTTCCTTGAGAGCCGCTGCGAAAAGGAGGGGATCGAGGTGGTGCGCGATCTTACCGAGGGGCTGGCTGAGATCACCGCCGACCCGTCACAGCTGAACCAGGTACTTGTCAATCTGGTCGTAAATGGACTCCAGGCAATGTCTGGCGGAGGAAGGCTCACCATAAGAACAAGAGCAACAGAGGAGGAGGTTATTCTGATCGTGGAGGATACGGGTACGGGTATGGACGAGGAGGTTCAAAGACAGATATTCCTGCCATTCTTTACCACCAAGGAGGTCGGGCAAGGAACCGGTCTTGGGTTGGCCGTGGTTCACGGGATCGTCACCTCACACGGGGGGACAATCAAGGTTGAAAGCAAGAAAGGCAAGGGATCACGCTTCACCGTAAAACTACCCCTTACCCGTACCCCTTCGGGGCATTCTCACAATTACTCGGAGCATACGCTCCGTTCAAAAGGAAATAACACCCGTAACACACCTACGCGTCCTGATGGACGCGATGAAACTAACAAGGAGACCAAATGACGTCACCTGAAAGGGAACGCATCCTGGTGGTAGACGACGCGACCGATACCCTTGAGGTCCTCGATCGTAATCTGACATCACAGGGTTATCAGGTCTTTACCGCGCAAAACGTGCCGGAAGCCTTAAGGTTGCTTGAAGACACCCAGGTTGATCTGGTGATAACTGATTTAAAGATGCCCGGGGCAAGTGGCCTGGATCTGGTGCGATACGTGCGGGAGAACCTTGCGGACACCGAGGTGATGATGATTACAGGATATGCCACCGTAGAGGGTGCTGTTCAGGCGGTAAAGCAAGGGGCCGAGGAGTATCTTTCAAAGCCCTTTACCGACGAGGAGCTTTTCTTGGCGGTAAGAAAGGCGCTTGACAAACTACGTATGCGCAGGGCCACGCAGGTATCCGAGGATATCCCGTCGCCTCACGGGATAATCGGCTCCTCAAAGGTCATGCGCGAGGTCTTCAGCGCCATCCATAAGGCGGCGTCAACCCCGGCTACGGTGCTCATCACAGGGGAAAGCGGCACTGGCAAGGAGCTTGTGGCCAGGGCTATCCACTACTCAAGCCCGCGTGCCTCACCACCCTTCGTGCCTATCAACTGCGGGGCTATACCGCATGAACTTCTGGAATCTGAGCTCTTCGGGTATGTTAAGGGTGCGTTTACCGGCGCGGCAACGACCAGGGCAGGTTTCTTTCAAACTGCAGACGGCGGCACCATCTTCCTTGACGAGATCAGTGAAACAAGTCCGGCCATGCAGGTTAAGCTCTTGCGGGTGCTGCAGGACAAGGAGATCTTCATGCTCGGCTCACGAAAATCCGAAAAGGTTGATGTGAGGATTATTGCCGCAACAAATAAAGACCTACAGGCCCTTGTCAAAAAGCAAAGCTTCAGGGAGGACCTTTACTACCGCCTCAACGTCATTACCATTGATCTTCCACCGCTGCGGGAGAGGGATGACGACATACTCCTGATGCTTCGACATTTTACGGAAAAGTTTGCAGAGGAGCTTGGCAAACCCACACCTAGCTTCTCTGACGAAGCGCTTGAGGTTCTAAAGAACTACCACTGGCCCGGTAACGTTCGGGAGCTTGAGAACGTAATCCAGCGGCTGGTGGTTATGGTGGAGCAAGATACGATAGACGTTAAGGATTTGCCGGCACTTATGCGCTTTTCTCCAAAGGCTCAGGGATTTGAAAGGACATTGGCCGAGGTGGAGGCAGAACACATACGCAACGTGTTGGCAAGCGTTAACGGCAACAAAACAAAGGCCGCAGAAATACTGGGGATCGACCGAAAGACCTTGCGCGAAAAACTCAGGAAGATGGAAGAATCCCAGTAAGAAGGTGGGGCGTTTCTCCCCACCGGGGCACATCTCCCCGCCAATTTTAATCCAGGGGGAGACTGAAGCTGCATCCCAAAGCCCATCCATCCACTTCTAACTATTTAATCTAGCTTGACTTAACTAAGCCATCCTCATCGTAACTCACATTTAGGCTAGCCTGGCACGAATATTGCAAGCTAGGGGGTGAGTCGCTCACAAGAACGGCTCCTGGAAAAGCTCGTGAAAAGAAATCACACGCAAAGGAGGATTTCATGCAGACATCAACAGTTCAAGAGACCAAAAAGGCTGTTAAGCCGAAGTATCGGGGGCTTTGCTCTACCTGCAAGAACGCTGCAACCTGCACCTTTCCTCGTGACCCCGCTCGTCCAATAATGCACTGCGACGAGTTCGATGGCTACGAGGGTCCAAAGACTAAGGTAGTCCCAAGGGTTGCCAAGCCGGAGGCCGCCGACGAGGTGGAGTTCAAAGGACTGTGCCGCAACTGCGAGAACCGTCATCACTGCGTCTTTCCCAAGCCTGCAGGCGGTGTTTGGCAGTGCGACGAGTATTGTTAGCAGGCTAAAGAGATGAAAAAGGCGAGCGTTTACGATAACGTAACCAAGCAGTTTAACAAGGCTGCTGATTTGATGCATCTGGATCCTGAGATCCGCAAGATACTTGCTAGAACCAACAATGAGGTAATCGTCAACTTTCCGGTTAAGATGGACAACGGCCACATCGAGATGTTCACCGGTTACCGGGTGCAGCACAACAACGCGCTTGGCCCTTACAAAGGGGGGCTGCGCTATCACCCTGCCGTGGACATTGATGAGGTTCGGGCGCTGGCTACCTGGATGACCTGGAAATCGGCCATAGTGAACCTCCCGTTCGGTGGAGCAAAAGGCGGCATCCAGATCGATCCATTCAAGTACTCGGCAAGCGAGCTTGAGCACATCACCCGCCGATTCACCTTTGCCCTGGGCTCGAACATAGGGCCTGAGTTCGACATCCCTGCACCGGACGTAAACACCAACCCTCAGATAATGGCCTGGATCCTGGATACCTACCTCTCCACCATGCCTGCCCACGAGCGTCAGGCGGCAGTCCATGTAGTTACCGGCAAGCCTGTCGAGTCGGGTGGGAGCATAGGCCGCAACAAGGCTACTGGCCAGGGTGTGGTCTTTACCATCGAGCAGTGGGCCAAAGATACCAACTTTGATCTTGAGGGTGCGGCATACTTCGTTCAGGGGTTCGGGAACGTGGGTTCCTGGGCGTCCCGTCTCCTCAAACCACACGGTTCAAAGCTCGTTGCTGTCGAGGACGTAAGCGGGGCTATTGCCAATCCAAAGGGGATCGATCCCGACGACCTTTATGAGTATACGCAAAAGAATAAGGGATTGATTGGCGGCTACGCAAAGGCCAAACCTATTGATCACGAAACCTTCCTTGCGACCAAGGCCGACATCTTCATCCCGGCGGCTCTTGAGAACCAGATCACACTAAAGACCGCTCCCATGCTTAACGTGAAGCTGGTTGCCGAAGGCGCAAACGGTCCCACCGATCCGGACGGTGATAAGATTCTTCATGAAAAGGGAACCGATCTTCTTCCAGACGTCCTTTGCAACTCCGGCGGCGTGATCGTAAGCTACTTCGAGTGGCTGCAGAACAAGCGCAGCGAGTTCTGGGATCTTGAAGAGGTGGATGGAAAACTGCACCGCAAGATCGTTGCAGGCTACGAACGCGTTCGCGATACGGCTCGAGAGCACAACATAGACTGGCGAACCGCGGCCTACATCGTCGCTCTCTCACGTCTTGAAACGGTATACAAGGAACGTGGGATCTTCCCATGAGCAGCCCCGTAACACCCGCCCCCCTTCGGGGGATTCTCATAATCAGCTTGAATCACAAGGAAATAACACCCGTAACACACGTAACACACGGTAACAGCAAACCGTAAGGAGTGATGATGAAGAAGGAAACCGGTTTCTACGGCGACGTTCTTGAGGGGCTCCATAATGCCGCGGATTTGATGAAGCTAGACCGTGAGGTTCTCAAAATCCTGGCCAAGACTACCAACGAGATTACCGTCAACTTCCCGGTTAAGATGTCAAACGGTCGGGTGGAGATGTTCACTGGCTATCGTGTGCAGCACAACAACGTGATGGGTCCCTACTCGGGCGGACTTCGCTTTCATCCCTGGGTTGATCTGGGAGAGATGCGCGCGCTTGCTACTGTGATGACGTGTAAGGCGGCTATCGCCGGTATCCCATTCGGCGGGGCTGCAGGCGGGGTCCAGTTCAACCCCTCTGACTACAACTTCTCTGATGTGGAACGAATCACCCGCCGCTTTACCTACTCCCTTGGCTCGAACATCGGAGCGGAGTACGACATACTCACCTCGGACGTGAACACAAACCCCCAGACTATGGCCTGGATACTGGATACCTACCTCTCTACCATGCCTCCGGAAAAAAGGCAGGCCAAAACACACGTGGTCACCGGCAAACCCATCCACCTGGGCGGCAGCGTCGGGCATGACAAAGCAGCGGGCCAGGGGCTTGTCTTTGCCATCGAGGAATGGGCAGCTGGTCACCGCTTCGATCTTGAGGGTGCTGCCTACACGGTTCAAGGATTCGGAAGTGTAGGTGTTTGGACCTCCATCTTGCTCAATCAAAAAGGAGCAAAACTCGTTGCGGTCGAGGATACCTCCGGCCCGATCTATAACCCTCGTGGAATCGATCCCTCCGACCTTTTGACATACGACAAGGAGAACGGACGCATAGCAGGCTACCCCAATGCAAAACCGATAGATCACGAGGCCTTCCTTGCTACAAAAGCCGATATATTCATCCCAGCCGCGTTGGAGTATCAGATCACCGCCCAGACCGCACCCAAGCTCAACGTCAAGTTGGTGGTCGAGGGAGCCGACTGCCCCTGCGATCGAGATGGCTCAAAGATCTTGAAGGAGAGGGGAATTGAGGTGCTCCCAGACATCCTGTGCAACTCCGGCAGCGTGATCGTGAGCTACTTCGAGTGGCTGCAGAACAAACGAAGCGAGCTGTGGGAACTTGAAGAGGTAGACCGCAAACTGCAGAACAAGATGAAGGACGCTTACCACCGGGTGCGCGACCGCGCAGCGGAGTTCAAGACCGACTGGTGCACCGCGGCACGCATCGAGGCACTTACCAGACTGGAGAGAATCTACAAGAGACGAGGTATCTTCCCGTAACCCGTAACACCGTAACCCGTAACCCGTAACACGGGCATAAATTTCCCCTAGAAGGGGTTCAGCTCAAACCAGGTCGGGGCCTGAGCCCCGGCCTTTCTCTACACGTAGGTCTTTGTGAATAATACCGAGCGGATGAGCCTCAGAGGGTCGGGTGTCTGCCCTCAGACCGGGATTTATATCACCGGAGGACGTAGCGCTGAGAACAGGCCACCGTCTGGGAGCCGAACACACCCCAAGCACCTTCGATGTGCATGTAGTCTTCCACGCGGATGTCAGGGTCCCAGCGATCTTCTCCATAATACCGGTAGTCATAAGCGTTTGTGTCCAGAGCAGATACGAAGATAATCAAAGAGTCAGCCCAAGCCCAAAGATAATCGAATAACTCCAACTCCTGCATGGGCAAGGAAGTTGTATCGGCTTGAACAAGCATGAGACAGTCAAAAGAAGAATCAACAACCAGTGTATCCTCTTCCTCATCTTCCCACGACAACCACTGGAGCAACTCTATAAGATATCCGGCAGCGTGAGCTGAGGGAGTCCACTCCAGGACGTCGGTATCCGAAAGGGTATCGACCAAAGGTGACGTAATCTCGAAGTTTCCAGGAATAGTGGTCTGCGCCTCGATCTCCTCTCCCGAAGGATAGGTAACCTCAAGCTCCCAGGTTTTCCTCGCTGAGAACTGAATGGAATCGGAACCGTAATAGCCTGCCGAGTCGGGATCCTCGAGGAGAACATATCTGTGTCCCCCCTGTTTGAGACTGACTTCAGCCCCGCTGACCCCGTTCCACGGGAAAACTATCTCCGGCCAGACTTCAAACGTATCGTCACGCCAGAAGGTATCCATGATGGTATCAGGCTCCAGCGTCAGGGTATCGTCTATTGAAGTGGTTTTTCCAACCATGATGCACGCGAACGAGGAGTCGGTAGTGAGCACCGCGTAGATGTTAGGTTCACCCTCGTAGGTTTCCGGAGTGGTGTCGCAGGCGATTACGGATAAAAGAAGGATGATTGCGGGTATTATCCTGAATCTCATCACAACCTGGCCCTTATTCCAAAGCTGGGTATGGGTACGGGCAGCATCGGTACTGCTTCTCTTTGGGTGACTCCGTTTTCGTCGATCTCGTAGTCGTAGAAGAGTACGTTGCGCCTGGCGTAAACGTTGAGCACCTGGATGTAGAACTCGGCGTCAAAGCGTTTAAACAGCCTGAAGGATTTCGTGAAGCCTGCATCAAGTCTGTGATAGGGCGGATAACGAACCTCGCCCCGTCTGCCCGAGATAGGCATCCAGTCAATCTCTCCCTCTTCATTAACATGCTGATACCAGCCGATCTGGGCGGTGAACGGGAACCCGGAGGAAAACACCCACGCCGAGGTCAGGGTCCAACCCTTCTTGCCCAGGGGCAATGCAAAGGACAGATTGAGGTTGTGACGGGAATCGTGCACGGGAAAGAACCAATCCTCATCGCCGAACCGGTAGCGTGTGACCGAGTAGGAGTAGCCGACCCAGGAGTAGCCGCGCTTGAGGAGCAGTTCTGCGCCGTAGGAGTAACCCTGTCCGAGAGTTATGGACGCCGTGTCCGTAGTCGGACCTTCTCCACCCATCAGGTCGGCCTCCCGCAGGTTGCGCAGATCCTTGTAGTAGAATTCGACAGAGGCACTCATGTCTTTGGGAAACAGATGCTCGGTTCCCAAAGTAAATAGGGTAGACTTCAGAGGAGGATAACGTTCAGCCGCTCCCATCCATTGCTGGAAGAACTGAATGGGGATCTTGAGCATCATCTCGTCACGGGGATAAGGAACGTATAAGTACTGATAGTATAATCCTGCCCCGGCCTTTATTGCCCAGTCGGCGGTAAGGCGACGCTTGATGCCCAATCGGGGCGAGGCACGCCAGTAGTTCCCATTCGAGAAATACTCTCCACGCACACCGGTCTCAATGACCCAGAACGGACCAGGCTCCCACTTGTCCTGCAGATAGACGGCGGCAAGCCAGAACGTATCGCGCTGGTTGACCCGGACCGTATCCCAGGAGGTATCCGGTTGATTCCGTTTATCCTTATCGTATCTCGCCCAACCCTCTTCCATGAAGTTCATGGTCTCTATAACCTTGCTCTCCACTCCAAATTCCACCGTATGTCCAGGACCGCTGAACCAGGTCAGCCCCCATTGCAATCCCAGCTCGCCGACACCGCTTTCCAACCCGTAGGTATATTCCTCTATTTTCTTACTCGTCTCCTCAAAATCAGGTTCGTCTCTTTCAATCACCTCGGTATCAAGCCGGTAGCGTGTGGCGTTGAACCCCAGAAGCGAGAAAAGCTGAGGCGTGAACAGATAACGCCACCTCAAACCAAGGGTTCCGTTTCCCCACCGGAAGTCCAAGTCCACCTCTTCTTCTTCCTTAAAGCTAAGCACGTCGTCGCCGAAGAACCCGGATAAGGTGAATCGTGAGCGCTCACTTGCGTCCCAGTTCACCTTGGCCTGAAGATCGTAGAAGTGGTAAGGAAGATAGATGGAGAAATCGGGATTGAATATCTTATCCAGCGTCCAGGTGATGGCATCGATGTAAGTCCTTCGTCCTGCCGCGAGCCAGGAACCTTTGGCACCCCAGGGAAGCGGCCCCTCTACGACAAGCTTGGAGGTCAAAAGTCCGATCTCTCCATAACCGGCTATCCGTTCGCTGTTGCCCGCCTTCATCTCCACGTCAAGCACCGAGGAAATCGCTCCGCCGTACCGGGCCGGGTAACCGCCGGTATATAATTCCGCCCCTTTGAGGGATTCGAGAATGAAAGTGGAAAAGAATCCCATAAGGTGATATGGATTGTACACGGTTACCCCGTCGAGAAGGATGAGGTTCTGATCCATGGTTCCCCCGCGAATATAGAGGGCGGAGGTGAAATCGGAGACTGAAACGACCCCGGGCAGCATCGCAAGGGAGCGAAACAAATCCTGCTCCACGAAACCGGGTATCTGCCTCATCTCGGTAAAGTCCATACGCTTCACCCCCACGTCCACCTCGTGCTCGAAACGCGCACGCTCCGCTGTTACCTCGACCGGTTCCATACCCAGGGGCTGGGGCTTAAGGTAGAAGTCGCGGCGCAGCCTCTTATCGGCTCTGACGTCTATCTCTAAGCGTTCCTCCCGATAACCTATCATCGAAACGATCAAGGTGTGCTTGCCCTCGGGTACACGTGAAAGCACGTAGTAGCCCTGCTTGTTGGTGGCGGTGCCCATGCTTTTATCCGCGAGATAAACGTTGACGTAGCTCAGGAACTCGCCTGACTCCGCTTCGCGCACGAACCCTGCAACCATTCCGGTCTCGGCGGCAAAAAGGAACTCCGTGAGAAAAAGAACTGCCCATATTATTCCCTTGCGCATAGCGAACTCTATCCGTCTATTCCTGTATGTCAAGAGGCAATAGTCTGTGCGCCAAGAGATTGTTACCAGGGTATCGTGATAGGGTGAGGGAAAGATGGACAACAGCCTCACCTGCCTCTGTGCACGAGGGTGTCGCTCAATTCAAATTGCAAATTTGTCTGGATACAAGCGATAGAACTGTGGGCTTCGATTATGGAGAGATGAAGGGTATATGTTTGAGATTCTAATGAGTGTTGGTCCAGAGAGATAGATAAGCCTGGTTGGGGGATTATAGCTAATTACTAAGTCCAACAGTTTATAAAAACCGTCGCCGTCAATCTTGGGGTTATCCCTTAAGTTTTTCTATCCTTAGTTTAGCTGTATCGTTCATTGCGCCAGCCATTTCTCTATTGTGACGGTGGTTCCATGACCTGGTTGGGTGTTGATCTCCATATGGTCAGTAAGCCTTTTTGCACCGGGCAATCCTTTCCCCATGGCTTTCGTTGAGGACCAGCCGTCCTTTAGAGCCAGTTCCACATCATCTATTCCCGGACCATTATCGATGAAGGTTACGCGAATCCCGCGGTGAGAATCGGGGTGTTCTTCTATGTGAACTTCTCCTTCGCCTGCGTAGAGGTAGATGTTTCGGGCCAGCTCAGATACCGCGGTGCTGATCCGGGTCTGATCAACAAGCCCGAAACCTAACTTTCGAGCCACATCTTTTGCTGCGGCGCGTGCGTGGACGATGTCAGATTCCTCTTTAATCGGAACCACTATCATCCGCTTCCTCTTCTTCGCTTTCCTCCTCGATACCTTGCTTCTCTGAGGCCTTCTCCTTCAGGCTCTCCTGCAGGAGTTCGTAGCCTTCGTCAAGGTTTATTGCTGTTCTTACCCCACCTAAGGGAAGCCCCAACTCCACCAATGTGATGGCAACCGCGGGCTGCATACCCACGATCACGATCTCCGCATCAAGTGTAGAGGCCATCCTGGCTGTGTCCGCAAGGGTGCGCCCCATGAAGGAATCAACCATCTCAAGGGCTGAGATGTCAATGAGTACGCCCTTGGCCTGAGTCTGGGAGATGCGCTCGAGGATATCTTGCTGAAGCTGCTGGGCCATCCGGTCGTGCAGGTCGATCTGGATTGAGACGAGCAGGAAATCCTTCAGCTTAAGGATAGGAATAGGGGTGTTCTCTAGCATGCCTAGACTTTCCGCTCTTCTACCATCCTTATGTGCAGACGCCCAAAGGCCCACTTCAAACCTTCAGCCAGGGTAGAGAGTGTCTCTACCCCTGAGAGATCCACCCCCAGATGCACGATGGTCTGGGCGACCTCCGGCCGTATGCCGGTGATAACGCAGGAGGCACCCAGAAGCTGCACCGCGGCAACGGTCTTCATCAGGTGATTGGCAACAGCCGAATCAACGGTGGCAACGCCGGTGATGTCAAGGATGGCTACCTTGATCTGGGTGGTAGCGATATCAGTCAAGAGGGCCTCGGTGAGTCTCTGCGAACGCCGGGTATCAAGGGTGCCGATAAGGGGCAGAACCAGCACCCGATCCCATATCTTGATGATGGGTGTTGAAAGCTCCTCGATCGCCTTGCGCTGTTGCCCGATAAGGGCCAGTTTTTCCTCAAGCTCTTCGGCCTTCTTCGTGCTCTCGTGGACCTCGTCGCCCATATCGGAAATCAGGAGATTTATCCCGGTCTCTATTGCAGTAAGGGCGTCTGCCTTCTCTATATCGATCTCAATCTGGACACTGAAATCGCCGCATGCCGCCACTGAAAGAATCTCTTCCATCCTTGCAATTCGGCTCTCCAGATCAGCTATCCCTTTGGTTTTGGCCATACTTCACTCCTTCACAATGAGGTGATTACTTTGATTCCTTCTCTTTTTCTTTTTCCTTTTCCTTTTCCTTTTCGGCTTTCAACCAGGCAAGGGCTTCTTCTTCCTTGTCGAAGAACTTGGCATCCCTCGCTTTTCCTACCGCTGTCATTACGATTTTGGTAAGCATCCGGAGTCCGGGGTTCGCCCCCAGGATCGCTATCTTACCCCAATTGACCTGGGGCATCTTTTTGCGCAACGTCCTGCGGGTCTCCTTATCGTGGAGGGTTTGAGCCTCCTCGGTGCTCAGGTCGGCGAGGAAGTAGCGGTGCTGCTCGGGTTCAAAATTGTCCTTGATAGAATCGAATAAGCTAGAGGAAGCCTCCGCGTCTAATGTCTCAAAGATAACTGTGCGCATCACCCCGTTTTCCTCGTCGTACCAGAGTTTGAATTTGGTTTTCTCTATCATTTTTCTTCTCCTTTCAGCGATTTAAGGGTTTCCTCGCGCAATAAAAGCGAGTCTCTTGCTTGCAGCGAATCTGGTTTTAAGCCTGATTCAGTCACAGCAAGCATTACAGTTCTCTATGCCCACACTACCCATACTTGTAAGCGGGGAATCTTTGGACATATTACTGTTTTTCTTTCCTTTGTCAAGCCCATTTGATTAACTCACTCTATTAATGCCCGAACATCCCTAAATAATATTATTTTATTACATTTATCTAAAGGAACCAACTAAATGGAACCATCTGTAGTCTTATTGGCTATCCATTCCTATTTGGAAAATGACCTAAATGTTCACTTGACATATGCAATTTTTTGATTATAATCAATCAATGAACAAAAAGAGTCGTTCTTTAGAGATGAAGAACTGCTTCGCCCACAGCGGGTGTTTCAGCAAAGACTAACGCAGGCTTTACCGCTTCTAAAAGCCTGAAAACGTTAGCCGAAAGTGCTTGATACATTTAAGTATCAAGTATTAAAAAGGAGAGCTAAATGCCGAAAACCACAAAAAAAACAAACAAGTATGCAATAGATTCGGACTTTGTCCGCGATCTGGAGCGAGACATCACCGCCTTCATAAAGGGCGGCGTTGATCAACCAGGCACCGATGAGAGGTTCAATGAACTGGCTCTTCGTCTGTTCGAGTATCAATACAATGAGAATACGCCCTATCGGAAATACTGCCAGAAACGCGGTGTTGCGCCCGGAGACATCCGCTCCTGGACCGAGATTCTTGCAGTTCCCACAGATGCCTTCAAGGAAGTCGATCTATGCACCTTCCCCCCTGAACAGGCGGTGAGAATCCTCGAGAGCAGTGGGACACGGGATCAGACCAGGCGGTCTAAGGTACATATGGATGAGATGGGCGTTCGATTGCTGGATCTATCCTATCTCGAATCCATAGAAGGGTTCTTTTACCCCTCCGGGGAGAAGAACCTCCATGCCTTGCTGCTCGCACCCCCTCTGGATAAACTACCCGCCACTGCCACAGCAACATATGGGATAGGCAAAGTCATAGAAGGCCACCATATCGGTGAACTGGAATACTTCGTCGGTCCTGAGGGGCTCGATTTTCAGGGCCTTGCCGCGAGGTTGAAGCAGGCAGAAGATGATGGCGAGCCGGTGATTATCGTGGGCACGACATTTGCGTATGTCCACTTCTTTGACTATTGCCGTGAAAAGGGCCTTTCCTTCAACCTACCTTCCGGCAGCCGTTTCGTCGATGGTGCAGGCTACAAAGGCAAATCAAGGGAATTGACCAGAGAAGAGTTCGTCAAACTGGCGCAAGAGGTTACGGGTGTCCCACCGGAGTACATGTTAAACAACTACGGCATGACCGAGGTCCAGGCGGTCTTCCCTGATAACGTATTGCGCAACCTTGTGAAGGGTTTGAAAGAACCGCGCTACAAGGTCAATCCAGCCTGGACAAGAACCCTTGTTGTTGATCCCGATACCCTGGAGCCATTGCCAAAAGGTGAAACCGGACTCCTGCGCCACTATTCCCTTGGCAATATAAACACGGTACAGGCTGTACAGACCGACGACCTCGGCTATGAGATCGGGAGAGGTTTTGAATGCGTCGGCAGAGCAGCAGGCGCTGAATCCCGCGGTTGTTCCGTTGCCATTGACGAGCTGATCAGTGCCCAAAAAATGAAGTAGCCAGCAAGATGACAGAAACATCAATTCCAGCATTCTTCCTGCCCGGCTTTGATGAGGCTGACATCGGAGAGTTCGTAACCCTTGAGTTCGGAACAGGCAAGGATCGAGTTACGATGCATTCGCCCGTGCTCACACCGTCTTTGCTGTCTGAAGTCATCTCGCGCCTCAACCAGGCGCGAGAAGGGTATCTATCCCATCTCTCGGTTTATGACGTTATCAAGGCCATAGACAAGGTTATGGACCTTTGGAGCGATGGGAATTACCCCCTGCGGCAACAAGCCGAGGCGCTGCTGCCCCTAATCACAGGCTACTCGGGACCGATGGTCACCCAAACCCTGGATGGGATCATCTCTATGTTCAATGGAGAAAACCTGAGGCTCCTTCTTAAAGACGAGTTAGGCGATCCACGGTTTCTGGATCAGTTTCGACCGCGACCGAATAGCGATGGAATGTGCAAGGCGTATGGGCCTCGCCTCACGACCACCGTGTTTGCTGGCAACGTCCCAGGGCTGCCTGTGGCAAACATCGTCTATGCGCTGCTCATGAAGTCGGCCATCCTTGGCAAATCCGCCTCTGAGGAGCCGTTGTTTGCCGCCCTGTTCGCCCAATCGCTTGCTGAGGTAGATCCTGAGCTGGCTCGCTCTGTCGCTATGGTTTGCTGGAAAGGCGGAGACGAGGAGATCGAAAAGATAGCCTTTGGCTACTCGGATGCGGTGATCGTCTACGGCGCTGAACATTCGGTGAATGAAGTCCGGAAGCGGGTTCCTGTCCGAACCCGCTTCATCGCCTACGGGCATAAGCTCAGCTTCGGGGTCATAGGCCGCGAATACCTGGCAGCGGACCGCGTCAGGCAGACGGCGGTACAGGCGGCGATAGACGCATCAGTCTTTGACCAGCAGGGTTGCCTCTCCCCTCACGTCTTCTACACCGAAGAAGGCGGCCAGACCACGCCCAAGGAGTTTGCGAGGCTGTTGGCTAGCGAGATGGAGGCCTTTAACCAAAAGATCCCTCGCGGGAGGATCTCGCCTGACGAATCGGCACATATCAACCAGCTACGTGGCTCATACGAGTTCCGGGAGTTTGAAGACCAAGGTGTAGCACTTCATGCGAGCTCACGGGGTACGGACTGGACGGTTATCTACGAGAGCGATCCGGCATTCGTGCCGTCGTGTCTGAATCGAACCATCCGCATCAAGCCGGTGAAAGACGTATCAGAAGTGGTTGGATTGATCGAACCCATAAAGGGCTACCTGCAGACGGTAGGCGCAGCTCTGCCACAAGAAAGGTTCTTATCCCTGGCGAATAAGATGGGCCAACTAGGGGCAGATCGCATCTGCCCTCTGGGCAAGATGACCGCTCCTTCACTCACCTGGCATCACGACGGACGCTTCAACATACTCGATCTCTTGAGATGGACTGATATAGAGGAGGGGCTCAACATAAGCTGAGAACAAGAAAAAACTGGGGGGCTAAACACGTCCCCACGGGGTTGGAAACGACTTCGTGGGGACTTTGCTCTTCGGTTCACCCTCCTTTAGAGTTTAGCCTACAGCTTGATTGTTTTCTTCATGACGCCAGCCCTGTCAGCTCCTCGCTTACCTTCCATAGCCGCTGCCAGGCCTCGCGGTCATAAGAGGCTTTGAGCTTTTGCTTAGAGAAATACTTTCCGGTGACGCCCTCCACCTCAGGTGAGGACGCCAGATAGATGCTGGTTTGCGCACCTTCCTGGGGAGTAATCGCCCGAAAGACGTTAAAAATCACCCACCTGACTATCCTAAGAGCTCCCCTGACCTGATGCCCCACGTTGGTCTTCACAAAGCCAGGATTGAGTGCGTTGACCGTGACCCCGGTTCCTGCGAGCCGCCGCGCGAGTTCGTAGCTGAACATGAGCAGGGCAAGCTTGGAGTGGGTATATGCTGGGATACCGAAGAATTTTTCCCTGCCTGGTAGTTCGTTAAGATTTAACCCATTCACCCATGCGTGCATGAAGGAGGAAACGTTGACTATGCGGGACGGAGCGCTGGCCTTGAGCCGTTCAAGCAGCAGGTGAGTTAACAAAAAAGGTGCGATATGGTTGACGGCGAAGAACATCTCGATACCGTCGGAGCTCTTGGCTCGTTCGGCAAGACCGATCCCGGCGTTGTTTATCAAAACGTCCAGGCGTTTATAGCGCTCCTTAAATTCCTTTGCCAGCCTGTAAATCTGGCTCTGCGATGAGAGGTCGGCAAGCATCAGATCAACCGAGGTGTTTCCGCTCTCCCTCTTGATCTCGAGCCTGGCTGCCTCGCCTCGTTCCTTGCTGCGGCAGGCCATAACTACGGTCGCGCCCATCTTTGCCAATCCCAGAGCGGTTTCCTTGCCAATCCCCGAGTTCGCCCCTGTCACCAGGCAGACCTTGCCTTTCATTTCATTCATCTTAGCCTCCTTGTTTCCGGGTTGATGTTTTTAAAATCTGTCATTGAAGCCGTTGACATCCTATTATTTTTATCATTGACGAATTATAGATTAAATTCCGAACGATGTCAAATTAATTATAAGTCTATTTTATTGAAAGTTACAGGGGGGGACGGTGAATCCTTCAGTATCGTCTTGGTAAGGTCTTTCGCTTCGATCTTGCGCGGGTTGAGGAGTGGCTTGAGTCGCGGGGCGTGCAACCACAACTCATCCGAACCAATAACGCCAATCTCGAACGTGATGTTGACAGAACTCGGAACCCAGCTACAATTCAAAGTAGAGGATGACGCTGATTATTTTGCCGACGTAGCTCAGCGGTAGAGCAACGCTTTCGTAAAGCGTAGGCCGGTGGTTCGAATCCACTCGTCGGCTTACAGCCGGGCAACAAGGCCCGGTTCACCTTTATTGGTGAACTGGAGTTACTTGACAATAAAGCCCAACCGCTCTATACTGCCAAACCGAAGAGCAAACCTTTTGGGTCGCTTGTGGCGTCAAATAACGGTACAGATTCTAACAATTGAGGAGGAGAAAAGAATGTATACCTTGATATTTCTCTTTATCCTGGGAGCAACCCCACATCAAGCCGTGGATGCGGACAGAGACGGCTTCCCTGACGCGGCAGAGCTCAAAACATCAGCCGACCGCCACAACTTCCGCCGATGGTTTGTAACCATAGCGCTATCAAGACACCTTAACCCGCAAGATGACGTTAGAGACTGCGCAGGCCTTGTTCTGTATTCATACAGGGAGGCACTCAAGTCCCATGACGAGGATTGGCGCGCGCAGTTCGGCGAGCTCTTAGACCCCTCGATCCCGGAGATCGCGGCGTTTCACTACCCGAAGGTTCCCTACATCGGGACAGAGATCTTTCGCCTGGCCGACGGTCCGTATGAGCCGGGGGACCGCGAGAGGGGCAAGCTGGGCAACTTTGCCGACGTTCCGCATCTTATGAATTACCATACGGTAAAGCTCACGAGAAGGTTGGACGATGGTGTGCTGGCAGGGGATTTGTTGTTCTTCACGCCAAAAGACAAGTCCTCGCACGTGATGATCTACTTTGAGCTTAAGGGCGAGCCATACGTGCTTTATCACACAGGGCCGGGAGCGGACGGCGTTTCGGGCGAAGAGACGCCGGGGGAGATGAGATTGGTTAAGTTTGAGACGCTTATGTCGCTTGACGAGGAGACCTGGCGGCCGGATGAGGCGAATCCAGCCTTTGCCGGGTTCTACAGGTTCAAGATACTGGACTGACTGAACGTCTCTCGGAGGCTCCAGTCTCCGGGAGGCTTCAGAAGACGAGGGCCGAAGGCCCGAGTCTTAACTAAGATTGGATAATTTGAAAAGATATTGCCACTGCCCCGAAAGGAGGGTATCGTGAAAGTTCTTGCTTTGCTTGCCACCTTAACGGGAGGGCTTTTTGCCCACCCCTACATTCACCTCTCAACCTCCCGGATATACTCACCCGGGGAGGAAACAGAGATCCGACTGGAAACCAGAGACTTGGACGTAATCCACTTCCGATTGTACGCAATCGAGGACCCGATAGATTTCTTCGAAGCTCAGAAGAACATGCGCTCGCCCAGGGTGCGGGGCAAGGCCAAGCCTGTCAACTTCTTCCACATGCTGGAAGGCCTTGGCGATAGAACCAAGCGCAACACCCGCTATCTTGCCCGCGAGATGATGAGTAAGGAAAGCCGCATAGGGTTAAGGGATTATCTCGGTCTTCCACCGCTCGAGAAGAAGGAGGCCGAAACACCCGAACGCCTCGGGCCGAATAGTATACCTCGGCTTGAGGGCTATGAGGTGCTTCGGGAGTGGTCTATTGGGTTCGAGAAAAAGAAGAAGGATAAGGACGACTATTACTACTACGGTCGCTATCATTACGAGACCATAGACCTTGAGATCACCAAGCCTGGCGTCTACCTTGTTGAGGCCTACTACGGGACGCGCGTAGCATACACGCCGGTGGTGGTCTCGGAGATGTCTGTGGTAACCAAGCAAGACCCTCGGGAGGTATACGTCTTCGCAGTGAACGCAAAAGACGGCAAGCCTCGCCGAGGGGCAGTGGTGGTGGTGCTTTCGGACACCAACCGGATAGCCACCGGCCGCACCGACGGCAAAGGACTCTTCCATACCTCCTTCGACACCACCAGGTTAAGGGTGCTGGTCCAGGACGGCGATAACTTCGCGCTCCTGGATAAGTACTACTACTATTCCGATGAGGAGGGTCAGGACGGGGCAATAAAGGTCTATCTGCACACCGAACGACCCATCTACCGGCCTGACCAGACCGTCTACTTCAAGGGAGTAGTCCGGCGGATGCGCCGCGGCACCTACCGTACCCCTGCAGGCGATGAGGTCGAGGTGGTGGTGACAGATCCAGAGGGCAACGAGATCTACCGACACGCCCTCGCCAGTGACTCCTGGGGTGCGTTTGCGGACTCGTTGATAGTGCCCTCATCATCACGTCTGGGAAGATATACGTTAAGCGCCACCCTTGAGGAAACCTACCACTCGGTTCAGTTCCGGGTGGAGGAGTACCGCAAGCCCTCCTACAAGGTGGAGGTTGAGCTAGACGCCGAGCAGTACGTGCAGGGCGATACGGTAAAGATCGAGGTGGCGGCCGACTACTTCTTCGGCGCTCCGGTGGCCAAGGCGGAGACCAAGCTGAAGATATACAGACGCGAGCACCATCGCTACTACTGGTACGGCACCTCCTACGTGGACGAGCTTGCCGGCAAGACCGACTCGCAGGGCCGCATCACCTTCACCTACGTCACACCCAAGAAGGACCGCAACTACCGCTACACCTTCGAGGCGCAGGTCCGGGACGAATCCCGTCGTGCTGAATCCGGTGAGGCCTCAGCGTTCGTGGCCTCCTCCGCAGTGCTGGTTGACCTGAAACCCACCCGCTACGTGGTGGAGCCTGGCGAGAAGCTTGAGATCGACATTCACACCCACGATATCCTCAATAAACCTGTTCCCGGCACGGTCGAGATAGTAGTTTACCGGCATTACTGGGACAAGGAGGACAAGGTCCTCGCCAGAAAAACCACCTCTACAGGCAAGATAGGATTCACCACCTTCACCTTCACCCCCAGCCAAGCAGGCCCCTACTATGTTATAGCGAAGGCCAAGGACAAGCAAGGCAACGAAAGCGAGGAGAAACGCTGGTTCTACTCCTCCGAGCGCGGCGGCTACTACACCTGGAAAACCGACAGAATCCAGATCATCTTCGATGCAGAAACCTACGAGGTGGGTGACTGGGCCGAGGCGCTGGTGATAACCCCTTACGAGAACGCCAGCATAATCGCATCACTTGAGGCGGACAACCTGTACGACGTTGACATAATCGAACTTGAGGGGAACACCGCGATGCTGCGCTTCAAGGTTCGCTCCATGTTCGTGCCTAACGTGTTCCTTTCGGTGTGCGGGATTTACGAAGGGGAGTTCTTCGAACACAAAGAGAAGATGCTCGTGAACCGCAAAGCAAGGATGCTCACGGTGGAGCTTGTCCCTGAGAGACAGCGCTACGAGCCGGGCGAGCGGGCCAAGTTGAACGTGCTGGTCAAGGACGTCCGGGGCAAACCCATCAAGGCGGATATCTCTCTTGCCGTGGTGGACGAGGCGCTCTACTCGCTTGCCGCAGAGATCGCACCCTCAATCGAGGACTACTTCTACGGCGAGCGTGCCGATCAGGTTGCCACCTCTTCCTCTGTATACTACTCATTCTACGGCTACGAGCGGCAATATCAGAGGCTTTCTGCCGCGGCAGCGGACAGCGTGGTGCTTGCCGCCTACAAGGGACGCGAAGAACCGAAGGTGCGCAAGAAGTTCAAGGACGTGGCATACTGGAACGCGTTTGTGAGAACAGACGGCTCTGGCCGCGCCCAGGTTGAGTTAATCTGGCCAGATAACCTGACCACCTGGCGAGCCACTGCACGCGCAATCAGCATGGACACCAAGGTTGGCGAGTCGCGAGAAAAGATCCTGGTGACCAAGGATCTTCTGGTTCGCATCGTGCCGCCCAGGTTCGTAACCGAGCGAGACAGCCTGGTTATCCCGACCATCGTCCACAACTACACTCCCACATCCCAGGAGGTCAGGCTCTCCTTCTCGGTCAAAGGGTTAAAACTTTTCGACAACACCACCCATACTGACACCATCCAGCCAGGCTCAACCTTCCGTGTGGACTGGCCGGTGCGGTGCGAGGCCCCGGGCGACGTAACCCTTATTGCCAAGGCCATAGGAACCGATGCCTCGGACGCCATGCAGCTTACCATCCCGGCCAACCCTCACGGGATAGAGCGCAACCTCGTGATCTCGGCGTTCATGCCCAAGCCTGACCAAGGCATCGCCCGCACCTTCAGTATACCCGAGGAGGCAGAGCTGCGAACCATCACTGGCAAGCTGACACTTACCCCTACACTGAGCTCAGCACTCTTTGCAGGGCTCTCCTACCTTGCGAAATATCCATACGGATGCGTGGAGCAGACCATGTCGTGCTTCTTCCCGGATCTTGTGGTCGCCGACCTCATCCGGGATCCCAAGCGCGGAGACCCGCAGCTTGCCGCCGAGCTGCCAAAGATGATAGCCAAGGGCCTTGCCAAGCTCTACGGCTACCAGCACTCAGACGGCGGCTGGGGATGGTTCGAGCACGACGAGACCATGCACTTCAACACCACCTACGTGATGCACGGGCTACTGTATGCCACCCAGCTTGGTTACGATGTGAACCCAACCGTGATAAGAAGAGGCTTGGAAGCCATCAACAGGATGCTGCGCAAGGATAAAGACGTCGCCACCACCGACCGCGCCTACATGCTCTACGCTCTCTCCATGGCACCCGACCAGGACAAAGAGTTCATAAAAGCCCAGCTTCTAGCTCTTGAGAAGACCCAACTCGACCCCTACTCGCAGGCGTTTATGGCGCTTTCCTACCACGAGATCGGTGAGGACCCCAAGGCGCGCCAGACGCTTGAGCGTCTCAAGCAAGAGGCGATAGCAGACGAGGAGATGGTATACTGGAGCGGCAGGGTTCACATTTTTGCGCGCTGGCAGGATGACCCGGTTGAGATTACAGCTACGACCCTGCGGGCATTTCTTGCCATCTACCCCAGCGAGGGGATGATCCCCAAGATCATATACTGGCTCCTGCGCGAGCGGCGTGGTAACCACTGGAAATCCTCGAAAGATTCCGCCCTGGCACTCCTGGCTTTAGCCGAGTTCTTCAAAACCACCAAGGACACCAGCCCTCGGATGGAGATCGAGTTCCTGCTCAACAACCGCAGGATCGCAAGCTACAAGATCTCGCAGTACGAGATCTTACAGTTCAACCGTCCACTGGATCTCGAACTATCAGGTGTGGTGCACGGGGAAAACTCACTCAAGATACACAAGAAGGGCTCCGGGAACCTGTTCACGAGCCTGGTCTTTTCATACTACAGCAAGGAGGAGGGTATCACGGCAGGCGGAACCGACCTGAAGATCACCCGCGAGTACTACCGGTTGATCCCGCGCGTGGAGAAAGACAGACTGGTCTACGACAAGAAGAGGCTCTCCGGACCGGTCAAGGTAGGAGAGCCTTTATTCGTGAAGCTCTTTGTGGACTGCACGGAGAACTTCGAGTACGTGATGATTCAGGACCCGATCCCTGCCGGCTTTGAGGTGGTAAAGGACAACTCGCGCTACCCCATCTCGGGCGAGCGATACTGGCGCGGCTACTACGACTATGAGAGCTGGGGCTACATGTACTCCGGGCGCGAGATCCACGACGACCACACCGCACTCTTCATAAGCCGACTGTGGGGAGGCAGGCGAGAGCTATCCTACGTCATCGAACCCTACCTACCCGGGGTTTACCACACCATGCCCGCAGTGGTATCGCTCATGTACTTCCCGGATAAACGCGGCCACTCATCAGAAGCCGTAATCACCGTGATCGAGGAGTGAGCGGACTTATCATCCTGGCCCTCGCGGCTGCGTTACCCGAGGGTGCGTTCGCCGAGCGCTGTGCCGAATTGATAGGCTCGAGAGGCGCTGTGGCGGTGATGGATCTTGCGACAGGTAGACTTCTTGCGGCGACCGATCCGGAGACCCTCTTTGCCAAGCGTTACCCGCCAGGATCGGTCGCCAAGCTCCTCACCGGACTCGTGGCCATAGAAAAGGGAATAGAGCTTCCAGACGGCTTCTACTGTCCAGGGGACGAGACATTGCGCTGCTCGCTACGAGGAGGACACGGTATTGTGGACTTCTCAAGGGCTCTTTCACAATCATGCAACCTCTACTTCCAGAGCCTGGCAAAAGATTTATCGGCGGAGGACCTGGCCGCATTACCTAGAAGACTCAAGCTAGATGGACGAGTCGGCGTTGATCTGCCCGGAGAGGCGGAGAGCATCGTCGAGACTCCCTCATCCGACTCAGCAAAGCTTGCATTCGCTATCGGTCAGGGTTACTCGATTCAGCTCACCCCGGTGGCGATGCTTGCGCTGATCTCAGGCATAGCAACCCAAGGGGAACTGCTGAGACCAAGGCTTTCTGAGGGACAGCCAGAAGTGCTCTCCTCCTTCCCCAATCAAAAGGCTCTGGCTAAAATAAGACCGCTCCTGCGAGACGTGGTGCGAAGCGGAACCGGTAAACATGCCGATATAACAACGGTGCAGGTCGCAGGCAAGACAGGCTCATCAACCGTGCTCGGCAACTGGGTCACACACGGCTGGTTCGTAGGATTCGCATCATACGAGGCGCCCGAGATCGCGGTGGTTGTTTTCCTGGATAGAGGCGAGGGCAAGGACGCGGCCCGCATCGCAGGCATAGTATTTTCAGACTACTTCAGAGGGGTCTATGCTGAGCATTAAGTTAATCATGATGATCGTCGGAGTGAATGTCAACATTCTTTCCTCACACCATCTAGAGGAAGCAGCAGTCATCGTTGACGGGCATAAGGATATACTCAAAGCTAGGAGAAGCAATTTATACGTAAACGAAAAGTCCAGTGAGCGTTACAGATCACCATCCGAAGGCTTCAGCATCGAATGGAAGGATAAGTCTCGCAGTTATGAAGGATCTCTTGAGGTTTGGGCAGAGGACGGCGAGCTGATTCTGGTTAATAAAGTAGAAGAAGATGCCTACCTTGCATCTGTGGTAGGTGCTGAGATGGTTCCGGGGGCTGAGCTTGAGGCACTCAAGGCCCAGGTCGTGCTCTGCCGGACGTTCATCTACACCGGCTGCAGGCATCAAGACGAGCCTTGGGACTTATGCGACCTCACCCACTGCCAGTCATATAGAGGGCTGGAAACGGTAACCGCCGCAACCGGGAAGGCGGTAGCCGAGACAGAAGGGATGTTTTTAACCTATCACGGGGAGCCTTGCAAGATATATTACCACTCGACCTCTGGCGGACGCACCGCAGACGCTCGCTCGATCTGGCCTGATGAGTATGCACCGTATCTTCGCTCGGTTCCGGACCACTATTGCTCAGCCTCCCCTCACTACTCGTGGCGATACACGCTCACCTCATCCCAGATCGCGCAGGCCTTGGATATCACCCACGTATCTGATATAGAGGTCGTTGAGTCTGCCCCTGACAATCGGGTGATAGAGATAAGGATTAGAGGTTCGGAGTCAGTGATCTATCTTGGCTGGCAGTTCAGGATGATTATGACCCGAAAGTTGGGCTGGGGGACTCTTAAAAGTTCGTGGTTCGAGGTGCACAAGGATGGGGAGGGCTTTATATTCACAGGACACGGTCTTGGACACGGGGTCGGGTTTTCCCAGTGGGGAGCGGCAGGCATGGCAGATGATGGCGCGGGTTTCAAAGAGATACTGGCGCACTACTATCCAGGAACTGAGGTGAAGAGATGGTAAGGCTTTTCTTGGCGATTCTCTGGAGCGCGGTGGTGCCCATGGATAGATGGGTAATCATTACATCGGGGGAAGAAGTTAACCGACAGGAGATTTCTAGGTGGGTGGAGGTTCTGAGAACCTCAGAAAGGGTAGTTGATGATTACTTTGAAGATCATTCGATGGGGGTAGGGTGGGAGAATGGTGTGTTACGGGTGTTACGGGGTGGTGTGTTACGGGTGGCGCCTTCGAGTGGGGATTTTGCTGCCTGGACCGGATGTTCTATCTGGCATGGTGCGGCGGTAAGAAACGGGGAGCTCATCGTTCAGCCCCTGGCTGTTCTTGAACGTCGCGGGGTGCTTGAGGAGGTAGTGGTTCACGAGTACGTGCACCTTGTGCTTGAGCCATATGAGGTCCCTTTATGGCTCAACGAGGGGCTGGCGGTGATATGTTCCGGGCAGGCGAGGAGGCTAGCAGAGGATGTAAGTTTGAAAGATTTGCCTAAAGAGAAAGAAAGGATTGAGACATTGCTTAAAAGCAAGGATACGTTGGACTTAAAGCTCGGCTATCTGGCAGCAGCTCGGTTGACTCAGGAAAAAATAGATGGAATGGGACTAGACAGTTTAGTCCGACTAATCAAAGAGGAGGCCTTATGAATAAAAAGCTTAAAAGAATTCTAATCGGTGTGGGGATAGGTCTGGGAGTGCTTGTGATAGGAGCTGGGATCGCCTATGCGGTGATGACCGATACCCCGGGTCTAGAACGCGAGGTAGGTGTGCTGGAAGAGCTCCTTCCCAAGGGCGCGGAAAGCTATATGACTGCCGATCTTACAGCTGCCGGCAAACTCTACAAGTCATCGAAAATAGGACACCTGGCCCGCAAGCACGAGATAGACAAAGACTTCTCAAACCTTGAGAAAGTGAGTAAGGTTCAGGAACAGACCAAGGGCAGATTCTGGGACGTTCTTGGTGCACGCTTCATCTACGCAAGCTACGGCGAGAAGCGCTTCCTTCTCATCACCCAGCCTAGCTGGAAGGTAAAGGCGATGTGGCGCAGTATTATCGCTAAAGGCGATGAGAAGTCCTCACAAGGCATCCCCTACACAGTTTTCACGGGCGGCACCGCGGCATTCTTTGCCGGAGACTACTTCTGGTATGCCTCCTCGGAAAAGCTTCTGCTTAAGGGTCTTGCGATCGCCTCCTCCGAAGACCTGAAGGAAGAGAAAGCCTTCCCAATCGGTAGAGGCATTGAGCCGCTGGCCTACGGGCTCTTGCGTAAGCACGGTAAATACTTGATCTTCGATGAAGCAAGATGGATTATCCAGGAAGGCGAGAACGGAATCGAAGCAATAATCCAGATGGATAAACCCTCAGGCGTCCTGGGCGGCCTCATCGCCAATGCAAAGCCTCCTGAAGATTACTCAAAGATACCTGCAGACGCCGCGCTCTTCATAAGCCTTGCCGGTGTCAATCCCTACAGGGTCTGGAAGGAAGCAGGCAAGCTTTCTGCAGAGGAGGGAGCGCTAGAGGTTCTGGGTAATCTCGATATAGAAAAGGAGTTTGCCCGGATAGCTGTCGACCTTAAGGACGAAGCCATGTTTATCATGCAGGGCTGGGATGTAGATAGATGGTATGCCCCGGCTCGCTGGCTGGTTTCTGTGGAGGCAGGCTCGGAGCGTTCGTTCGAGAGCTGGACTGCACTCGCACCCTGGTTCTTCCCCGCAGCCTGGGACACCACCCTGACTCACGGCGAGGTTGCCTACACCATGCTCGATCTGGGCGAGGATCTGCCGCCGATAACCTATCTTTTTAATAACTCCTACCTTACCGTTACCTCGGACTCAGCGCTTGTCCCCTGGTTGCTTGACGCGTACTCTGCCGGTCTAACCCTTGACGGCTCGGAGGAGTTCGCAGGCTATCTTGAAGCGGCAGGAATAACCGAACCCGTTGCCTGCCTCAACTGGCCGCTGTTCAGGGAAGCCTTAAAGGAGTACCTGATCTACGCCGCCGACCGCACCGCAGGCTTTACCCCGGCGAACGTTGAGGAAAAGCTCTTTCCGTTTTTAGACGCGTTTGAGATGAAGGCCTTGCTGATAGGTATGGAGCACGAAGGTAATGCCTTGACCTTCACAATAAGGAGCGCAAATTAATCCTCCTTTTCCCCTACGGGGAAAAGATCGGAGATCGTGCGGGCCGAGCTGAAAACCAACACGTAAACCTCTGTGCGAATTCGTGGCGGAAAAACTAAAGCAGACTTATTCGCTGGTTGCGGAAGAATGAACTGAAAGGATTACATCAGGAACCCTCTAAAATAAACCGAGCCCATTCTTCTCCTGTACCGACGGTTACCGCGCGGATAAGACCCGGGTAAGTCTTGGCCAGATTCCCGGCCACCCAGATCGCGATATGTTCAGCTGTAGGCTGCAGTTCGTGAAAGGCCTCGCAGTCGTTAAGAAGCTTACCCTGATACGGCTCAAGCAGTTCGGCAAGGTCTTTCTTTAACCCAACGAAATCTACGCTTGCGCCCCTTTGATCCAACGCAGCGGTGGCAAGGGTAACAGCAACATCCCAGGTATGTTCGTGAACCTTCTGGGACTCGCTCCCGAACCCTTCCAGGCGGTGACTGAAACTTAAGGGAACCCTAACCTGGGCCTCAAACATCGCGCAGCTCTTTCTTCAAAAGCTCTCTTGCCTTTAAGAAGAATGCCTGTGCTACTGGATCACGGTGGTCAGGATATGTCCAGGGCAACTCCTCGCAGTGCTCGCGCAGAAACCTTAAGGTAAGCTCGATCCATATCCCTTCATCAAGGTATGCGCGGTGCCCGGCCGCCTTGGTGGTTAAAAGCCACAGGCCCTCCAGTCGGATGAATCCGGGGTCTATGTTTATTCTGCGCTTACCCTCCCTACGTAGGTCATTCTCGACTTCGCAACTGGCAAGCTTGAACCGCCAGGATTCCAAAAGGTTTACCGGACTAGAGAAGACAAGCCAGCGCCGTAGAATCTTCTCCCCCATCTCCGCGTTGTAGTAATCGGTCCAGGTGAAGGGAACGATCTCGCTCCGCAGACCCACGGGTCCAAAGTGCTCTACTAGTGTCGTTTCTATCTCCTTCATCAACCGGCTGTCGGCAGAAAGCAGCCCGCATATCAAAAGAGCCTGAGGCCTTTGGGGATCAAGGGGTTTCATTGGACTCTCCATGGGATGCCTCTTTCCGTTTTGACTTCTGCTTACTCTTAGCCTTCTCGATGCGGTAACCTATGGCGGCCAGAGCATCTTGATTCACCTCTTCCCCCGCCGATTCTTCCCGATGTTCTTCTGCTTGCCCAGTCTCATCCCCCTCCTCAATGGGCAGGATGTCGGCTTCCTTTACCGAGGGTTCCTCAAGATCGGGCAGCTCCTCAAGCGATGCCAGGCCGAAGAACTCCAAAAACTTGGAGGTGGTGACGTACACGTAGGGATGCCCTGCCCGCTTGTCCCGTCCCTTGATGCGTATAATACCGCGTTCAAGAAGGGAGGAAAGGATATAGGATGACTCGATCCCCCTTGCCTGATCGATATCGGGCTTGTTTATCGGCTGGCGATGGGCGATCACAGCCAGGGTCTCCAAAGCAGCCGTGGACAGGCGGCCGCGGCCCTTACGCTGCAAGAGCCGGGCAATCCACGGGGCAAAGCGCGGAAGGGTAACCATCTGCCAGCCGCCAGCCAGCTTACGGATTTGAAACGACCGGCCATGCCCTTCGTAATCCCTGTTGAGCTTTTGGATGCAGGCTTCTACCTCGGAAGGAGCAAGGTTGGTAGCATTCGCCAAGCGCCTGCTGCTGACACTCTCGGGCGAGGCAAAAAGCAGCGCCTCAATAATCTGCCAGGGCTCGCTCATTCGCCCTCGTTTTCTATGCGTATAAGCTTCATGTAGCCATCCTTGTTGTCGGTCCAGTAGATCATGCGGTGAGGTGCATCAACCTC
Source organism: Candidatus Stahliibacteriota bacterium (assembly GCA_004375895.1). GTDB lineage: Bacteria > Hydrothermota > Tepidihabitantia > B3-TA06 > B3-TA06 > B3-TA06. The sequence goes on along the minus strand of SOJW01000020.1, from coordinate 36,044 downwards.
GTAGTAGAAATCAAAGCTGCGCCCGGCCAGCACCACCTTGTAGAGGGTCTTCACAATAAAGCTCTTGAACCCCAGGGTCAGCTTGTGACACCGGAAATCACCGATTTCGGTCTGGATTGTGTGTATCCCTCCGTATACGCAGGCGCCTGTGATGACCGTGCCTACATTGGACTCGAAGAACCCGAACTCGATGGTCCCCGGATCATCGAACGGGAAGGCGCGAAACGCCTCGATCAACGTATGGCGGTCGTAGAAGCGACCCTCATGCTTGAGCATGGATTGTTTGCCCTTGAACCCGTCGGAGACCAGGATGCCCCCCTCTATAGACTCCACCCCAAGCTGAAAGCGGCCCGAGCGATCCTTTATCATCCGGATGGTGGAAAAATCGCTCTTACGCACCCAGCACTTGACGATTATTTTCGTGGTATCTATGTGCTTGTGGATGGAGTAGTAGTGGTCTCCTTTATCGTAGATTTCGTGGATTATCTCGCGGGTGGTTCCCTGATCATAGCCAAGGTAGACGACCCGCTCGCCGTTTGGGATGCCGGGGTCACTGAAACCCGCGGCGATCAGTAAAAGTGCTATTAAAGCATTCATTTTTCCTCCCTTCTGGCAGCAGCGGCTGCATTAACGACTTCCAAGAATACCGACGTGAGCTTATCCAAAGATGCCTCGGCAATGCTGCCCTCGGCAAGGGTGGCAGAACCGCCGCCTCCGCCCTTGAACCTGGAGGCGACTTTTTTAAGCATTTCTCCGGCGGGATAGTCTTTAGAAGTAGACTTGGAGGAGAAGCAGAGCACGGCCAACCGGTTCTTGTCAGGTGCGGCCAGGAGTCCTACGATGCGATCGCGTCGGGACTTGAGGGCATCGGCAAGCAGACGCAACTCATCGCGGGAGATGCCTTCGACACGACCGGTAACAAACTCAACGTCGTCAATCTTTTGAGAGTTCTTAAGGATACCTTCGGCAAGACTCTCTACGTACCGGCGGGCGAGCTGCTCACGCGCCTTGGTCTCGGCGGAGAGGCTGGTTTTAAGCTCCTCCACTCTTTTGACCAGCTTGTCCCGGTCGGTGCCGATGGAGCTGGAGAGTTCTGAGATTACTTCCCTGGTATGCTCGATCTCTGCAAAGGCGCGCTGGCCGGTAAGCGCCTCGATGCGGCGGATGCCTGCAGCAACACCGGTTTCTGATGCGATAATGAACATCCCGATATCGCCGGTGCGGTCCAGGTGGGTTCCACCGCACAGCTCGGCGGATATGAGCTCCTCAGTATTCTTGTCTCTGATTTGAAGTACTCGGACCTTATCGCCGTACTTTTCTCCAAAAAATGCCAATGCCCCGAGTGCTTCCGCTTCTTCCCGACTCATTTCGTCTGGCTTCGCTTCATGATTGGCAATTATCCAGGCATAGACTTGTTTTTCAACCTCTGTAATCTCCTCAGTCTTCATCGGTTCGGGATGGTAGAAGTCAAAGCGCAGCCGGCCGGGTTCTACCAGCGAACCTTCCTGCTTTACGTGCTCGCCCAGGATTTTGCGCAGCGCCGCGTGGAGGAGGTGAGTGGCGGTATGCGCCCGCTCGATTTCCATACGGCGGTTGAGGTCGACTTCCACATCAACTTGCTGACGGAGTAAGGTTCTTAGATTAAACCCTGATTGAATCCCTGTTACAAGACAGATATGTTTACCTCTGGCGTCAAACTCGCAACCTTCAACTTTCAATTCCGTGCCATCATTCAGGATTATCTTACCTGAATCTCCCACTTGTCCTCCAGCTTCAGCATAAAAAGGAGATTCTTCAAGCACTATCCCTATCCCACTTAAATACTTCTCAACACCAACAATTTCCGTACTTGTCTTCAAACTGCCATGATCGTATCCGACGAAAGTTGTTTTAACAGGTTCGTCTGATACTACTTCCCTTATTTCCGCACTAGCAATGGCAACTCTCGATCTTTCCCTCTGAATTTCCATAGCGGCTTGAAAACCTTGTAAATCGACCTCGACCCCCTTGTGTTTAGCCAGCCACTTGGTTAGATCTATAGGAAAGCCATGGGTGTCATGCAACTTGAAGGCATCTTCTCCAGATATCTTTCCCGCGTGGGCGGAATCGGAGAATAACCGCATACCACCCTCAAGGGTTTTAAGAAATCGTTCCTCCTCTCCCTTAATCATGAGCGCCACCTGCTCGCGGCGATCTTCGAGTTCAGGGTAGACGTGCCGCATCTGCTCAATCACATGGCCCGAGAGTTTGTACAGGAGTGACTCCTGAATCCCTAAGAGGTAAAGTGCTCCTATGGCACGTCTGAGAACCCTTCTTATTACGTATCCCTGTTTGGTGTTCGATGGACGTACGCCTTCGGCAATCACGAAGGTGGCTGCACGTATGTGATCGGCGGTGATAGCCAGGAACTCCCAGGTATCGGCTGAGATTTTGACTTTCAATGTATCCGCCGCAGCTTGCATTAAAGGATAGAAGAGATCGGTGTGGAAGATGGTTTCCACGTTCTGGGCGGCCAACACCATACGCTCAAGACCGGCGCCGGTGTCTACACCCCGATACTTGAGGAGGGGACGGGAGCCCGATTCCTGCTGGTCAAACTGAGGGAACACCAGGTTCCATATCTCGGTGTAGCGCGCTTCCGCATCTTCGTCCTCAGCCGGTCCAAGTCCGCAGTCCCCTTCCTTCCATTTAAGGTCCCAGAATATCTCCGAACACGGCCCACACGCACCCCTGCCGCCTGCAGGTTCCCAAAAGTTATGCTCATCGCCCAGATAGACCACACGCTCTTTAGGTACTCCCACCACATCACGCCAGATAGAAGCCGCTTCCTCATCTTGCTCGTGAACCGAAACCCAAAGCCGTTCGGCAGGCAGATTCATCACCTGGATGATGAATTCCCAGGCCCAGCGTATCGCCTCCTCCTTCTGGTAGTCACCGAATGAAAAGTTGCCCAGCATCTCAAAGAAGGTATCGTGGGTGGCGTCAGAGCCTACTACATCCAAGTCTTCCAACCGCAGGCACTTCTGAACCGAGACGGCGCGGGTGTAGGGAAGTGGCTCGACCAAGCCGGCCCACAACGGCTTGAACTGAACCATACCCGCAACGTTGAAGAGTATGGTAGGGTCTCGTTTGGGAACAAGCGGTGCAGAATCCACCCGCGTATGTCCGCGCTCTTCAAAGAATCTAAGGAACGCCTCTCTAAGCTCGGCTGAGTTCATCCGATCTCCTTGAGGGCTTCCTGGATAGCCTCCTGCGAGTAGCCCCTGCGGTAAAGGCCTTGCCTGATGCGTCCGCGACGCTCGAAGCCCTCAAGTGAGGAATAACCTTCTGCTTTGGCTCTGGCCCACTCGCAGGCGGAGCGGCGCTCCTGATCTGCATGTGCTGCCCATATCTTGGCGAAGAGCTCAGAGCTGATCCCCTTTGCGGCAAGCTCGGCTCTTATCAAGCGCTTCCCCTTGTGGGAGATAGTAAGCTTGTGCCTGATCCAGATACCGGTGAAGCGTTCATCGTCAAGTAAGCCTTGCTCCTTGAGATTCTCGATCTCCACATCGATTGTCTCGTGATCGAATCCCTTGCGGCGCAGCCGCTCTCGCATCTCGGCGACGCTTCTTTCCCGGTAACGCAGGAGTCTCAAAGCCGCTGCCCGAACCCGTTCGCGTTCGTCTTTGGCCTTCATGGACGAACACTAATCCTTCTTCTCCTCTTCTGCTGCTTCAGGCTCCACGACCTCCTTGGGGGCGGTAGGGGTAGGGAAGAGCTTCTCTCTTGCCTCTTTTTCGAGTTTCTCTTTAGCCTCGGGATTCTCCTCAAGGAAAGCGATGGCCGCGTCACGGCCCTGGCCCATCCGCTCATCGTCGTAGGAAAACCAGGTGCCGGACTTCTGAACGAACCCTAGGTCCACACCGACATCAACAAGCTCACCAAGGTAGTTTACGCCCTTGCCGTAGATGATGTCGAACTCGGCCTTGCGGAAGGGCGGTGCGAGTTTATTTTTTGCGACTTTGATTCTGGTGCGGTTGCCGATGACCTCGTCGCCCTTTTTGATAGAGGCGATACGCCGGATGTCCAGACGGATGGTTGAGTGGAACTTAAGCGCCAGACCGCCGGGTGTGGTCTCCGGGTTGCCCCACATTACACCAATCTTCATACGAATCTGGTTAATGAAGATAGCGCAGGTATTGGAGCGAGAGATAACCGCAGTGAGTTTTCTGAGTGCCTGTGACATAAGCCGCGCCTGAAGTCCCACGTGCACGTCACCCATCTCCCCTTCTATCTCTGCTCGCGGCACAAGGGCCGCAACCGAGTCGATAACGAAAACATCTATGCCGCCGGAACGGGTGAGCACCTCTGCGATTTCAAGAGCTTGCTCGCCGGTGTCCGGCTGGGAGAGAAGGAGCTCTTCTACGTTGACTCCCAGCGCCTGGGCGTAGGTCAGATCAAGGGCGTGCTCGGCATCGATGAACGCCGCCTGCCCACCCATCCTCTGAGCACTTGCCACTACCTGAAGCCCAATAGTGGTCTTACCTGAGGCCTCCGATCCGAAGATCTCGATCAACCTACCTCTGGGAAGCCCACCGATACCCAGAGCGACGTCAAGGGTCAGGGAACCGGTAGGGATGACCTGAACATTTATCCTTGCAGGGTGTTCCCCAAGCCGCATGATAGCACCTTCCCCAAATTGCTTCTGGATTTGGCCGATCGCGGTATCCAACGCCTTGCGCCTATCGTCCTGCTCTTTTGGTCGATTTGCAATATTCTTAACCATGTATCCTCCTTTGCTCTCCTCAAATAAATGAGGAGGTTTTAAGATCCTTACCCTTCACCTCACCTCTCTTGATCCCTGCCGCCCCCGCAAGGTACCTCTTGCTCGTTATGAATCTCCTCTCACTGTACATCTTTGAGCCGTATCCACTCACTCTACGGTCACGCTCTTTGCCAGGTTGCGCGGCTTGTCCACGTCGCAGCCACGGAAGCAGGCGGTGTGATAGGCAAGAAGCTGCAAGGGGATAACCGTAAGGAATGGAAGGATGTAGTCCGGGGCCTCTGGGATGGGGATAAACGCAGCACTGCGCTTGGCCAACTCATGGTCGCCTGCCGTACCCACTGCGATCACCTGTCCTCCGCGCGCGGCCACCTCTTCGATGTTTGCGTTCATCTTCTCATAGGTCGCATCACGTGGTGCTACGACCACAACAGGCGTCTTGGAATCGATAAGTGATATCGGCCCGTGCTTCATCTCACCCGCCGGGTAGCCGGTGGCGTGGATGTAGCTTATCTCCTTGAGCTTGAGCGCCCCCTCCAAAGCGGTGGGAAAGTTAACCCCACGCCCCAGGAAGAGGTAGGATTTTCGTTTTTGGAATTGCCTGGCGATCTCGCGAATCCGGCGGTCCTGTTTGAGCACCTGGGCCATCTGGTCGGGCAAGGCCGAAAAGGCTGACTTGATCTTCCTTAACTGGCTTGGTTTCATCGTAGCTTTACGTCGGGCAAGCTCCAGGGTGAAGATAAGGAGTGCAAATAGCTCTGCAGTGTAGGCCTTGGTTGAAGCCACGCCTATCTCCGGCCCGGCGTGGATGTAGATTGACGAGTCGGACTCACGATCGACAGAGGTTCGTTTCACGTTGACTATTGAAAGCACCTTAAGATTGGAGTTGCGACGCGCCGCACGCAGGGCGGCCAGGGTATCCGCGGTCTCACCCGACTGGCTGATGGCGATCATGAGCTCGTGCTTGCCGAAGATGGAGGTGCGATCTATAAGCTCGGATGCGATCTCGACCTCAGTGTGCACGCCGGTGAAGCGTTCGATAAAGTAGCGTGCCACCAGACCGGCATGGTAGCTTGTGCCGCAGGCCTGGATAAGGATGTGCTCGAAATCAGCGAGCTCCTCAGGGTAAAAGCGATAGGCAGATCCCAGCACGATGCGCCCGTTGCGTATCCGGCGCTCGAGGCTATTTGCGATAACCTTGGGCTGTTCGAATATCTCCTTGCGCATGAAGTGCCGGTAACGCCCTTTGGAAACCGCCTTGGGACTGAACTCAATAGGAACAACCTTCGCCTTGATTCGTTTGCCGTCGAATGAATAAACCTCAGGTAGATGGCCCCTATGGATTAGAACCACCTCCCCGTCGTCAAGAGCTATCATACGCTGGGTGATACCCACAAGAGCCAGCGGGTCGGATGCGAGGGCAAACTCCCCCTTGCCTATACCGACCACCAGGGGTGAACCCATCCGGACACCCAAAAGACAATCCGGACGATCGCGCATCACCGCAACCAGGGCAAAACTGCCCTTAAGACGCTTGAGCGTCCGAAGGACAGCCTTCAGTAGATTGCCCTTGTAGTAAGAGGCCAGAAGATGAGGTATAATCTCAGAATCTGTCTGCGAGACAAACTTATGCCCCTTGGCTTCGAGCTCACGGCGAAGTTCGGCGTGATTCTCGATGATCCCGTTATGGACGACCGCAAAAAGCCCTTCGGGATCGGTGAAGGGGTGGGCGTTACGCTGAGTTGGCGGTCCGTGCGTGGCCCAACGGGTGTGACCGATACCTACATCTCCCGAAAGGGGATGCTTCTCTAATGCATCCTTGAGATTCTGCAGCCTTCCGGTGACCTTGGTGATCTTGATCTTTCCTTCATCTGCGACCGCGATGCCGCAGGAGTCGTAGCCCCGGTACTCAAGCCTCTCAAGACCAACAAGTATAACCGACTCTATATCGCGGCTCCCGAGATACCCAACTATCCCACACATACTCTTTTCACCTCTTCAAAGATGTTATCCGCCCGCTCCCTCGAATCCGCCTCAAGTATCAATCGCACCACCGGCTCTGTATTCGAGGGCCGCAGGTGCAGCCAGAAATCCTCCTCCGAGAGCCACAGGCCGTCCCGGGTATCCTTTCTGGCGGAAGGGAAAAAGGAAGAAACCATCTCCGCTAATCTCTCTGACCATTCCATCTCGAACTTCTCCTTGTGCCGGTGATAGGTAGGCAGCGCATCCACCATCTCGGCGAGAGAACCGTGCTTGCGCTTAAGCTGGACTAAAACAGCCATGGCAAGGAGCCCGTCACGGGTGGCGTTGACGCGGGGTAAAATAAATCCGCCGTTGCCTTCGCCTCCGCAACACCCCTCGATCTCTAAAAGGCGATCAACCACGTGCGCTTCACCTACCGGTGTGCGATGCACGGCAACTCCAGCCTCCTCGGCGACCTGTTCGATAAGCCGAGAGGTTGAAAGATTGACGACAATATCTCCTTTCCTTCTCTCAAGCGCCCAGCGAGCGGAGAGCGGAACGGTGTACTCCTCGCCAGGAGCCCGACCACGTTCGTCCACAAAAGCAAGCCGGTCACCGTCCGGGTCGAATGCGAATCCCACATCAAGCCCCTTCTCCTTTACCAGAGACCTCAACCCTTGAAGATTTTCGGACACAGGTTCACTGCCTCGTCCGAAACGACCGTTCGGCTCGAAGTTGACGGCATGAACCTCGCAGCCCAGTTCCTCAAGCAGCATTCTCGCCTCAGGTCCGGCCGCACCGTTCACCGGATCAAGCCCAACCCGCAGGCGAGGCTCCTTTGAGTCCTTTCCAAAAAGCTCAAGCAGTACGGCAAGGTGCCTGTCAAGGGCGTTGACACGCTCATACCCGCCGTTTAGACCACCAGATACCGGCCCTTTATCCTTGACAAAATTGATAAATTCTTCGCTTCTAGCGGGTAAAAGGAAGCGACCCGGCTGGAGGAACTTAAGACCGTTCTGATCAGCTGGGTTGTGGCTCGCGGTGATAACTAAACCTGCATCAGCATCAAAGGCCCTGGTGCCAAAGACCGCTGTAGGGGTAGTGACCATCCCTGTATCCAGCACCTTCACGCCTGCGTCCATCAAACCAATCTGAACCGCCCTATGAATCTCGGCGCCTGACTCCCGCGCGTCCCTGGCCAAAAGCACTTCTTTGGCTTCCATGAACCGGGCGAACGCCTGGGAGAGGCCTACGAAATCACCTATCTTAAGGTCTTCCCCGACGACTCCTCGGAGACCTGCTACGGAAAACTTCACCATTTGGATGATTTTAGCCCTTCTGAAGGGTGATGTCAAGGAGGGCAGAATCCGCCCCGCAACCCATGGCAACATGGGCTGTGGGAAGGTATTGATTTAGACCTCTGGATTCAACCCTGGTTCTCTTCCAATGACTCCTCTGAGGTTTCGTCTTCCTCACTTTCTTCCTCTTTATCTGCGTCATCAAAGAGGGTGCTTCTTTCCGGGAGCTCGATGGGTTCGTTCTCCTCGTCCTCCGGAAATACCGGCCGGCCTGACTTTTTCCCTAACCCCTGCACCTCATCCAATGATTCCTCATATGAATCGGGTTCCTTGCCTTCCTCTTCATCGCAATAGGATATCTCTAAGGAATCGTCACAGATAACCTTCAGCAACTCGCCGCACTCGGGACATTCAAGCTTGTCCCCGACCTTGAGTTCTCTTCTAACAGAAAACCTTGCCTCGCAAGTCGGGCATTCTATCTCGAACATCGCAAGACCTCCGTGATAACCAGTAAACGCGATTATAAAATCAGGAACCGGGTTGTCAAGGTATCTAAGTTCGGAGTGATCTAAAGCTCGCCCATCCAGATTCATTTCTGCGAGCTTTTAGCACTCCGGAGCACACGTCACCTTCAGCGAAAAGGAGCATTAATTTTCGGCATCCCCGTGCGGAGACGAAGTATCCGCGTAGGGTAAGTTGTTGACATTAACCCCCAGGGCGTTATCATCACAAATTACAACGATTGAACCAAGAGCTTAAGGAGGCTTTATGATCGGATTCCTGATAGTCATACTCCTCATCGGAGTGGGTGTGCTTTTGTTCTTCGGCTTCAGGCTTCAGCGGATGCTTGTTAAGCGGCAGTCAACGGGCGAGGTCGGCAAGACCCGCAGGCGGGTTAAACCCATCGCCTATGTACTGGGAGCGGTGGTTGTACTGTTTCTGGCCATACTGGCAAGCTTCATCCGAATTGTCCCTGTGGGCCACGCACTTGTTATCTTCTGGATCATCCCAAAGACCTACAGCGTTGCCCGTGAGGGCATCAACTTCATCCCGCCCGTCATCACTCAGACCTCGCTTTACGACCTTCGCCGCATCGACTACACCATGTCGAGTGAGGCCGAGGAGGGGCGGCGCAAGGGGACGGATGACGCGTTGTGGGCGCCTACCAACGAAGGCTTGCAGGTGGGACTTGATCTCACCGTCTGGTACCGGTTGAACCCGGAAAAGGTCTTTGATATCCACCGCCTTATCGGACCCGACTTCGAGAATAAGGTGGTGAGGCCCGCTATACGCTCCATTGTACGTATGGCCATGTCCGGCTACGGTATCATGGACATCTACTCAAACAAACGCGAGGAGATCCAGGATCAAATATACAAGAAAATCAAGCGCCAGCTTGGACTGGACGGGATAATCATCGAAGGGGTGGCGATCCGAAACGTTCAGTTCACCGGGGAGTTCGCCAAGTCGGTTGAAGAAAAGCAGATAGCCCAGCAGAAGGCCCAGAAGATGGAGTACGTTTTGGAGGAGGAACGCAAGGAGGCGGAGCGCAAGGAGATAGAAGCACAGGGTAAGGCAAAGGCGATCAAGATCGTTTCCCGTGAGCTTCGCACCAACCCGAACTACATCAAGTACCTCTACGTTGACAAGATCGCCGACGACGTGAAGGTTATCGTTTCCGATCAGTCCACCATCATAGATCTCAAAGGGCTTATCGGTCCTTAGATGAGAGGTTTATCCTGGGTCCCCACAAGAGCGCTTCGCGCTCTTGTGGGGTGAAACTGTGTGGCTTGCTGAGATCTCCGTCTCTGGTTTTCGCAACCTTGCCGAGCAGGGTCTGGAGTTCGATCCGCGGGCCAACATTATCTTCGGGCCTAACGGCTCGGGTAAGACGAATCTTTTGGAGGCGATCACCGTGCTTGCCTCGGGCCGCAGCTTCCGTACCATCCAGGACGATCAGCTCCTGGGTTTTGAAGCCCCTCATTTCCGTATAGCTGGGAAGGCAAGAAGTTCCAAGGATAAGGAGTGGTCTGCGAGGGTTTACTTCTCGCCTGCCGAACGCAAGCACTACTTCTTTGACCGGCGCGAGATAGCCAAACGCTCCCTTTATGCCGGGTGGCTGCCTGTTTCGGTTTTTCTCCTGGACGACCGCCGCATTGTGGCTGGTCCCCCTGCATACCGCAGGACGTTCATCGACGAAGCTGTAGCCAAGCTTTCTCACGCTTACCGATGGATGCTTTCAGAGTTCCGCAGGGTACTTGCCCACCGCAACGCGCTGCTGCGCAGGCGTGGAGGCGACGATGAGCTTTCGGTATGGGATAAGCGCCTGGCCGAGCTGGCAGGCGAGATCCGCGAGCGGCGCTTGGAGTACTGGCAAAACTTCAATGGTCACTTTGAGCAGATGAGCCGGCGTTTCCTGCCCGCTGATGAGATTCGGTTGGAGTATCTTCCAAACGTGGGCGGGAAAGAAAACTATCTTGAGGTTCTGGCTCGAAGCAGGGAGGCGGAGCGTCAGATTGGCTACACCCGCCGCGGTCCGCACCGCGACGACTTTCGTATTCTTCTCAACTCTCGCCCATTGCGTGTCTTCGGTTCCTACGGCGAGCATCGGCTTGCCGCCCTCGCGCTTGCCCTGGCTGAGGCCGAGACAGCTCTTGCTTCAGGTCGCAGGCCAATCTATCTCATGGACGACGTGGCTGCCGAGCTTGATAACGACAACACACACCTGCTCTTCGATCTTATTCGTTCCAAGGGTCAGCTTTTTTATGCCTCGGCCCGCCCCCCCGCAGTTGAAGGAAGACGTTTCCATGTCAGGCAAGGAAAGATCAGGCCGGTTTGAGGACCTGGGGCAGGCGCTGCAGCGGGTCATCAAAGGACGGCTGGGCAAGCGGCTTGCCTCCTATGATGCTTGTAAGGTTTGGCCCAAGGCCGCAGGACCAGGGATCGCTAAAAGATGTGTTGCATTGGGGATAAAATCGGGTATACTTTATGTTGCAGTGCCAACCAATGTCTGGCTCACCGAGCTTAGTGCTTTAAAGGAGAAGTTGATCCAGAGCATCAACGAGAAGTTGGGGAAGGAGGTGGTGAAGGGAATCAGATTTCAAATCGGAGTTCCTAAGACTCGGAGTTTTAAGAGGAAGAGATGACAGAACGCTACGATTCATCAAAGATTCAAGTCTTGAAGGGACTGGAGGGAGTCAGGCGTCGTCCGGCCATGTACATCGGCGACGTGGGTGTGCGAGGTCTGCACCATCTGGTTGTAGAGATCGTCGACAACTCTATAGACGAGGCTATGGCCGGGGTATGCAAGCACATAACCGTTACCCTCCAGGAGCCTGACAAGATCTCCATTGAGGATGACGGGCGCGGTATCCCTGTTGATATTCATCCTGAACTGGGTCTTCCCGGTCTTGAGGTAGTTATGACCCTTCTTCACGCCGGGGCCAAGTTCTCGGGCAAGGTATACACCATCTCCGGCGGTCTGCACGGGGTGGGTGCGTCGGTGGTGAACGCGCTTTCACAGTGGATGGAGGTGGAGATTTACCGCCAGGGCAAGATCTATGTTCAGTCCTACGAGAAGGGGGTAACCACAGGGCCGATACAAATCAAGGGCAATACGAAGAAGACCGGCACGAAGACGACCTTTATCCCTGATCCTACCATCTTCAAACGCACCAGCTTCAATCCTGAGATCATCGCCACCCGGCTGCGTGAGGTCGCCTATCTTAATCCTGATCTCGCTATCAAGCTTGCGGATAAGGTCAAGGGAACAGAGCAGGTCTTTGCCTTCAAGCGGGGCATCGTAGACTTTTTGGCCTACCTTGATCAGGGGCGCATCAGGCTTCACAAACCTTTATACTTCAAGGATTCGCGCAACGGGATCGAGGTGGAGACTGCCATCGAGTACACAGACAGCTTCGCCGAGAACATCGTTACCTTTGTCAACACCATCAACACCCATGAGGGGGGAACGCATCTTGTGGGTTTCAAGGCGGCGCTAACAAAGACCTTAAACGAGGCCGCGCGCAAATCCAACTCCAAGGGCAAGGCCATCGATCTTACCGGTGAGGACGTTCGTGAGGGGCTTACGGCGATAATCTCGGTGCGGATGCGCAACCCCCAGTTTGAGGGGCAGACAAAGACAAAGCTTGGCAACAGCGAGGTGCGAGGAGTAGTAGAATCCATAGTTTCGGAGGGACTATCCAGTCACTTCGATGAGCAGCCGCGGGTTTTAAATCTCATCCTTCAGAAGACAACTGCAGCGGCGCGCTTGCGAGAGGCGGCGCGTAAAGCGCGCGAACTCGAACGAAAGAAGAGCCTTTTAGCCTCCGACACCCTGCCGGGCAAGCTTGCCGACTGCTCGTCCGACAATCCAGATGAGTGCGAGCTCTTCATAGTCGAGGGAAACTCGGCAGGCGGCTCGGCCAAGCAAGGACGCGACCGCCGCTTCCAGGCCGTGCTTGCCCTGCGCGGAAAGATACTCAACGTGGAGAAGTCCGGGCTTAATAAGATACTGGCCAATACGGAGATAAAGGCCATCATCAGCTCGGTGGGGACGGGCTTCGGTGAGGAGAGCTTCGACGATTCACGGGTGCGATACTCCAAGATCATCATCATGGCCGATGCGGACGTGGACGGCTCGCACATCCGAACACTGCTTTTAACCCTTTTCTACCGGCACATGCGCGATCTTATAGAGAACGGAATGATCTACATCGCGCAGCCACCGCTTTACCGAATAAAAAAGGGAAAGAAGGAGGTCTACCTTTACTCCGAGGAGGAGCTTGAGGCGTTCCGTAAGGGTGAATCCCATCCGGAGCGTCTGGAGGTGCAGCGATTTAAGGGACTGGGTGAGATGAATCCGGAGCAGCTGTGGGAGACTACCATGAATCCGGAGAAGCGCATCTTAAAGAAGGTCAGCGTGGCGGATGCGGCCGAGGCTCACAAGGTCTTTTCGGTGCTCATGGGCTCGGAGGTCGCGCCGCGACGGGAGTTCATAGAAAAAAACGCACAGTTTGTTGAGAATCTGGACATCTAGGAGGATTTGTGGAAAGACACGCGATGTTTGCAGAGTTGACCGAGGCTTTTGGGCCTTCCGGTTACGAGGGCGACGTTCGTGCTATCATGGCGGGGCACTTTTCAGGCCCTATGAGTGTATCCACCGACCGGCTCGGCTCGGTAGTCGCCTCACATGAGGGCGAGGCGAAAGGCCCTAAGATCCTCCTCGCCGCCCACATGGACGAGGTCGGGTTCATGGTCAAGCACATCACCAAGGAAGGCTACATCCGCTTCCTGCCCATAGGCGGCTGGTGGCCGCAGGTGCTTTTAAGCCAGCGGGTCAATGTGCGCACCCGCAAGGGTGATTTCGAAGGGATCATAGGCTCCAAACCACCGCACGCCATGAAGGAGGACGAACGAAAGAAGCCTCCAGAGATAGACGAGCTCTTCATAGACCTTGGTGTGGTCGGAGAGAAGGGGGCAGCCGATGCAGGTGTGCGCCCCGGCGACCCTATCGTACCGGTCGGGGATTTCCGACCGCTTGCCAACGGGGTACTGGCGGCCAAGGCGTGGGACGACCGGGTGGGATGTGCGGTGCTCGCCGAATTAGCCAACGATCTTCCAAAACATCCCTCAAGGCTCTATCTGGCCGGGACCGTTCAGGAGGAGGTAGGGCTTCGCGGCGCTCGAACCGTCGCCGGTCTGGTTGAGCCTGATGTGGCGTTCGCCATAGACGTATCGCTTTCCTCAGACACCCCTGGTGCCGATTCCGACGCGGTAGAGAAGTTCGGGGCAGGAGCCGCAGTGCTTGTTCACGACTCAACCATGATACCTAACGTAGCCTTGCGCGATTTCGTGTGCGAGGTTGCAGAGGCCGAGGGCATCAAGTATCACCTGACATCCCTTCACGGCGGCTACGACACCGGTGCTATACACATCTCAAAGATCGGCGTCCCCTCCATAGCACTGGGTTTGCCATCGCGCTACATCCACTCACACGTCTCGGCAATCTATGAGGAGGACTACTCAGCTCTCCTTAACTTGATGAAGGCTGTTACCCAACGCCTGGACTCCAAAAAGCTTTCTGAGATTACCAAGTTTGTCTGAAGGAGGTTTGGTGAACGATCCTAAGAAGATAAGGACCTTTGGATTCTTCGGACACGGCGGCTCGGGAAAGACCAGTCTGGCCGACGCTGTCCTTTACCTCACCGGTGCCAACTCCAGACAGGGCAAGGTGGACGCAGGCACCTCGATCTTCGACTTCGACGAGGCCGAGATAGAGAGAAAGATCAGTCTCAACCTTGCCCTTGCTTCGTGCGAGCATGCAGGCACCATCTTTAACATGGTTGACACCCCGGGCTATGCGGATTTTGTGGGCGAGATGATCTCCGGTGCCCGCGCGGTTGATCTTGGTGTAGTGGTGATAGATGCTGCCGAAGGCATCGGGGTGGGCACCGAGATGAGCTGGGAACGTCTTGCCGAAGAAAAAAAGAGCAAGGCGCTCTTTATAAACAAGCTGGGCAAGGAGGATACCGACTTTGCCTCCGACTATAGCCAAATGGTTGATGCATACGGGACCTCGGTTGCGCCGATAACTATACCCATAGGTTCAGGCTCAAGCCTTTCCGGGGTGGTAGATCTCCTCAACGAAAAGGCCTATGTGACCAAGGACGGCAAGACCGAGGAGGCTCCGATCCCTGCCGACGTCAAAGGCGACGTGGGAACCTACCGCGAGAAGCTCATAGAGGCTATTGTCGAGCTGGATGAGGACCTCTTGGAGTCCTATCTCGAAGGTAACATCCCAACGGTGGAGCAGCTTACCCCGGTGCTCAGGAAGGGTATCGCCGAGGGGGCAGCCTATCCTCTGTTCGCTGGAGACGCGCTCTCTCTCGTCGGTGTGAAGCCCTTCATCGAGTTCGCGGCCTCCTTATTCCCCTCGCCCCTTGAGATACTTCCACTAAAGGTGCAGGAAGGTGGTGAAGAGAAGGAAATCGCTCCCCATCCCGCGGGCGACGCGCTGGCCTACGTTTTCAAGACCGTCTCCGACCCTCATCTGGGTGATCTGCTCTACGTTCGTGTCTTCTCTGGCGAGATTGCATCCGGCTCCACCCTTAAGAACACCGATCAGGGCTCCTCGGAACGTATCGGACAGATCCTTTCCATCCAGGGCCGCGAGCGCTCCGAGATCGGTAAACTTTCCTGCGGCATGATAGGCGGTCTGGTTAAATTGAAGTCCACCGGCACTGGAGACACCCTCTCCTCCAAGGCGGCTCACTCCATGGGCAAGATGGAGTTTCCCAACCCGCCCATCTCGGTGGCTATCGTGCCCCAGTCCAAGGGCGACGAGGAAAAGGTCTCCAATGCGCTCGCCAGGTTGCACGACGAGGACCCCACCTTCGTCTACCGGTTTGACCCCGAACTCAAGCAGCAGCTTATTTCAGGCATGGGCGAGCTGCATCTCGACGTCATCCTGTCCAAGCTCAAGAAGAAGTTCGGGGTTTCGGTGGATACCCGCAAGCCGCGCATCCCCTATCGCGAGACCGTCACCCTAGAGGCGACCGCCCGGGGACGTCACAAGAAGCAGACCGGCGGTCGCGGTCAGTTCGGCGACGTGTTCCTTCGCCTGGAGCCTCTGTCCTTGGGGTCAGGGGCGGAGTTCGCCTCGGAGATCTTCGGCGGCGCCATCCCCTCCAAGTTCATCCCGTCCGTGGAGAAGGGTGTGCGCGAGACCGTTGCACAGGGCTTTTTGGCCGGCTACCCGATGGTTGACCTCAAGGCCACGGTCTACGACGGAAGCTTTCACCAAGTGGACTCATCGGATATCGCCTTCAAGCTGGCCGCGCAGATAGCGTTCCGCGCTGCTTGTGAGAAGGCAAAACCCATACTGCTTGAACCCATCCTGACCGTCGAAGTAACCGTTCCCGAGGAGTTCATGGGCGACGTTATAGGCGATTTGAACTCCCGGCGGGGAAAGATACAGGGCATGGACTCGGTGGGTCGCAACCAGGTGATCAAGGCTTTAGTGCCCGAGGCGGAGATGTACAAGTACGCGACGACTCTCAGATCGGTAACCCAGGGACGCGGGTTCTTCACCGCGACATTCGATCACTACGAGCCGGTGCCTCGTGAGCTCTCGGCCAAGGTCATCGAGGAAGCGAAAAAGGCTAAAGAGAATTAATGCTCCTTTTCCCCTAGAAGGGGAAAAGATCGCAGAATGAATCTGTGGAGGCCGATTTTAAGTCGGTCTCTTTTCTTTGCTTGCGATCTTTTGACCCCAAGGTCGGCCTTCTCTCTTTTCTGCGAACTTTCGTTGCGTAGCAACGAAAGGAGCATTCAAAAAGGAGCAAAATCTGGCTTGACATTTCGCTTTCTCTTCCTAATTCTATTAGCCAAGAGAACAAGGAGGATTCATGAGGCGTGCAGTGGCTCTTGCGAGCGTCCTGTTGAGTATCTTCGGTTTGATCCATTGCAAGAACAAGCCATCTAAACCCTCAACCGACAAGGTCAAGGTGGTTGTTACAATACCCGTCCTTGCGGCTTTCGCCAGGCAGGTGGGCGGCGACCGGGTCCAGGTTACCACGCTGCTTTCTCCGGGGGCATCACCTCACACCTTTGAGCCCACACCCTCCCAGGCCAGAGCAGCGGCCCAGGCCGATCTTGTGGTCCGCATCGGTCTTGACGCCGATCGCTGGATCCACGGACTCTTGCCCGAGGGTGCTCCGGTTATCACCGCTGCCGAGCTTGAAGGGATAGAATTAATCACCGAGAATCAAGGTGAAGCTCACCCCCACCACAGCGCCAATCCCCACATCTGGCTTGATCCTGCCTACGCCAAGATTATCTGCTCCGCCATAGCCGAGGAATTAGGGCGCATCGATCCTCGGGCCCAGGCGGTCTATGAAAAAGAGAGGGATCGGTACCTCACGGAGCTTGACTCGCTTCATATTCGCATCGAGGCCGCGGTAGCCGAGTTCGGCTCAAAAAAGTACGTCTCCTTGCATCCCGCCTGGATCTACTTCGCCTTACGTTACAGTCTTGAACGCGTTGCCGTAATCGTCTCCTCGCCAGGCAAGGAACCTACTCCGAGACACCTACAGGAGGTGATCGAGTCTATCAAGAAGACCGGTGCACGCGCGGTTTTTGCCGAGCCCCAGCTCTCGCCCAAGGCGGCTCAGGTTATCGCAAAAGAGGCAGGCGTTGAGGTGCTCTTCTTGGACCCATTGGGCAAGCAGAATGAATCCTACATCAAGCTAATGGATCGCAACCTGGCGGTACTTTCAGAGGCTATGGGGGGCAGGTGAGTTCCAAAATCCTGGTTAGCCTTGAGGACGTCAGCGTACGCTTTCAAGAGCTCACGGCTCTTCATGATGTGAACATCCAGATAACGGCGGGCTCATCTACGGCGCTCATAGGCCCGAACGGGGGCGGGAAGACAACGCTTCTCAAGGTGATAGCAGGCCTTATCAAGCCTACCCAGGGAAGGGTGCGTTACTATGATCTCAAGCGCGCCAGGATAGGTTACGTTCCCCAGGAGAGCGTGGTTGACTGGCGCTTCCCTGTGAGTGCCCTGGATGTGGTGCTCATGGGACGGTACCCGGCTTTAGGTCTCATAAGACGAGCGGGCAGGCACGACCGCGAGATCGCACTTACTATGCTTGCTCGCGTGGGGCTTAGGGATGTGGCCATCCGTCCGGTAGGGGCACTATCCGGCGGGCAGAAGCAGCGCGTGGCCATCGCCCGTGCGCTTGTTGGTGAGCCGAAGCTTATCCTGCTCGACGAACCCACCTCAGGCGCGGACGTTGAGGCAAAGGACCGCTTCTATTCCCTTATCCGCGAGTTGAAGGAGGAACTTTCCCTCACCATACTGGTGGCAAGCCACGATCTTGTGGTGGTGCCGAGTTTCGTTGACGATGTGGCCTGCGTGGCGAAGAGTGTGCATCTGCACGCTTGTCCCTCCGAGATCTGGGATGAGGAGCATTTCCAGCGGTTATACGGGACCCAGATGGAGGCGATCTTCCACGGAAAGGTACCCCACCGGATGGTTGAACCCCCCGCGAAGGCGAAGCCTTCGCGGGGGGACCCCGCCCGTACCCGTAACACCCGTAACACCCGTAACACACCAAAATCGGAGAAGGGGAAGAAATAGTGTTCCAGGCTGCGTTCATGCAGCGAGCACTGATCGCCGGGGTGCTGGTCTCGATCCTGCTTTCCGTGTTGGGGTTCTTCGTGGTTCTTCGCAGGATGAGCTTCATCGGGGTGGGTATCGCTCACGCCGCGTTCGGTGGTGTGGCCCTGGGACATCTTTTAGGTATTCCTGTCTTTCTTTCCGCCTCGGTATTCTCCGTGGCCGCCGGTCTTGGCATAGGTGCGGTAACCCGCCGTGGAAGGATCAAGGAGGACACGGCGATCGGCATTTTTTTTGCCGCAGGCATGGCTCTGGGGGTGCTTTTTCTCTCCCTTAAACCGGGCTACATCACTGACCTTGCAAGCTACCTGTTCGGCTCGATTCTGGCGGTTACCCCTACAGATCTCTGGATTATTGCCGCCGCAGCATTCCTCATTCTCGTCCTGCTTGCCCTCTTCTTCAAGGAGCTTCTTGCCTCAAGCTTTGATGCCGAGCTTGCTCGCGCGTCGGGTATACCCGAGGGATTTTTGTTCTATCTTCTCCTGGGACTGGTCTCCCTGGGGATCGTTTCAGCCATCAAGCTCGTGGGGATAATCCTCGTCTCGGCACTACTTGTGCTGCCCGCGGCTACAGCACTTCAGTGGTCGGAGCGTTACGGCCGGGTGCTTGCGCTTTCAGCGCTCTTCGGCCTTGCCTACACAGTGAGCGGGCTCGCAATCTCCTACTGGATCGATATCCCATCGGGTGCAACGATTGTGATTCTGGGAACGGCCGTCTTCCTCCTCTCCCTTGCTATCTCCCCATTACGGCGCCGCAAGGGTAATCACCCAGACCGAACACGAAGTGCTCAATCGGGGACCACGGGATAGACCTATTGCTTATTCTTGCAGGCGATCTCCCCTCGCCTCCTTCTGGATAACCCTTGCTTTCTAGTTATCGGTTGGAAGCGGATTTCTTCAGTGCTTCCTCCCGGTTTCTAGGGTCATCCAGTGTCTCAAGAACGCTGACGATCTCGTCAAGGAGCTCGGTCACACGGAAGCCGGACTTGGCCGATCCGATAATTATGTCCTTGAGTCCCTCGGGCTCTCCTATAAGCCGGGTAACCCGGCGGCGTTCCTTCTGTACCCCCGGCTTTATGTTGGCGAACACGATAAAGGGAACCTTTGACTCGCTGAGAAACTCAAGGATCTCTTTATCACGATCGTCGAATCGCCTGGAGTAATCCAAGACCCACACCGCCACGTCCATCCCCCTTGCCACTACGTCGCGCACTATGCGAAAACGAGCCTGACCCGGGGTGCCGAAAAGGTGTAGCTTGCAACCTAGATGTTCTCGATTGCCGTAATCCAACGCTATGGTGCGACCGTGACGCTCGATGTTAATGGCCCCCGGAACGATGTTTTGCACAAGCGTTGATTTCCCTGCTTCGTCCTTACCCACTATTACAACCTTTGCAAGCTTCATTTGCTTTCTCCTGAAACAAGATTGATCGCCCCTTTATTTACGCGGCGAGGGATGCCTGAAGGACAGTAGACCGAGGTGAGAGGTTGAATACCGATGAGGCATATCAGGTAGTGTTTGAGTCCTTCACGCTCCACCGGCCCTCGAGCCAGCAAACGGTTCCAGAATGGCAGCCCACCCCTTGTAGGAACACACTCCCCTTCTCGAGGCATCATGATGCAGCAATCCTTCCTCCCGGAGTTCTCAACTAAGAGACACGTGTAAACCCTCAATTCGTCTGTCATCTACAAGAGGTTACTCAGCGCGCCACTCCCCATATTAAGTTTGGGTTGTCCTGTGTTCTTCTTGTTGTTCAAATCCTCTGGCATCGCTAAACTCAGGGGCTCCACTGGGATGGTGATTGGCCTGTAGCAGGCCCGGATGACCTATCTTCAGGCTGTGGCGGGGGGGAAGGGACCTTCGGGGCTATAGCTCGATTAACTATGATGCGAATCTCCTCTGCTGTCCTGGAAAGCAAAAGAAACAGTATCCCCAGCTTGGCGGATTCGTCTGTAACCGCTACCAGGACGCCGTCATCCCCTGCAGCCTGAAGTATTATGTAGCCTCCGCCGCCTTTGAAGTAGACCTGTTCCAGCTCACCTACCGCGAACTCCTTGGTTGTACGCTCACCCAATCCCAGGACAGTGGCACTCATAGCGGCGATTGCGTCTTCATCAGTGCTGCTAGGCAGGGCCGAGGCCAGCATGAGTCCATCAAGGCTCACGAACGCCGAAGATTTTATCTCAGGCGCCGATCGGTTGAGGTGGGTTAGCACTTCTTGCAATTCATCCTTAAGTCCAGGCATGTTGCCTCCTTGAGTTCTTCATTAAAACGAACTATACACGAACTTAGCAGGGCTGTCAACTACTTTGGTCGTTCTTGAGTCGAGAGATAGTTGCCGGGGTGGTCGCAGACGCTAAAACCTGAATTATCTTGTTTCTAGTATGGGTTCGGTAGTCAGGGAGGTATCTATCATAACTTTTTGATTATCGAGACGATGTTACCCGCGAACAACTTGAGAGGGCAATGGTTGCCATCAACAAAATAGCCCCCCGATACAATACTCTTCTCACCTTGCACCTTCATCTATAGAGGTCTGTGCTAGCTTTTTCATCACGACAACCAGAGTATAGCC
Source organism: Candidatus Stahliibacteriota bacterium (assembly GCA_004375895.1). Lineage (GTDB taxonomy): Bacteria > Hydrothermota > Tepidihabitantia > B3-TA06 > B3-TA06 > B3-TA06. Next base: position 15,264 of record SOJW01000020.1, on the reverse strand, counting down.
GTTAGCTTTACCCTGTCAAGGACGCCTGCCGACTCGATTGGCGTCCGTCGGAAGCATCGTATCGGCAGCGGGCTTCCCCCTCTATGGCACAGGCACCCGCTCGACCAGCGTTCTTTTATCCATCCCACATTTGACACCCCCGCGGTCTCAGCTATAATTCTATTTAGTTAGGATGGCACTACTTTCGTAGATTGAGTGCCCCTTTCAAGAGAGTTTAAGTTCAGTCCTCAAAAGGAGGAGCAAATGTTTTCAATGCTCCTTTTGCGCTTCGCGCAAAAGATCACAAGGAGGAGTTTTATGCGCAACTCAGAAAGGATTTGTATCTTAGTCGTCAGTATCATGGCGCTTTTCATGCCGTCGGTGATCTCAGCCCAAGCCGAGCCTGTCCACAGGCCTGTATCCGTTTCGTTCGTTCCCGGCTTTGGTTCGAATGGTCCACCCTACACTCACGTTACTTCTAACTTCTCGCTTAACATAATCGGAGGTCTTATCGGTAACATCGAGGGCTGCGAGATAGGCTCTGTATTAAACATAGATAAGGGTCACGTCACAGGTTTTCAAGCCGCAGGTGTGGGCAACTTCGCAGGCGGCGACGTGGCCGGCTTACAGATCGCAGGCTTAATTGACGTTGTCGGTGGAGAATTCAGTGTTGCCCAAATCGCAGGCGTAACTAATGTGGTTCGAGGCGACTTTGAGGGTGCACAGCTCGCCGGAGTGGCAAACATTACACTTACCCATGTCACAGGGCTGCAACTTGCCGGAGTGATGAACTTCGCCTTGGGTGACGTAACCGGAGTGCAGATTGCCGGTGCCGGGAATATGGTAGGCAGGAACAGTACCGTCCAGATAGGTGTGGTTAACATTGCGCTTGGCGAGACGTACACGCAGGCGGGTGTGGTTAACATCGCGGGGCACGCCCGTGGCCTGCAGCTGGGCGTGGTTAACGTAGCCACCGATCACGACGGCGTACCTATCGGCATCGTCAGCATCGTCAAGAACGGGCAGTTCCACGTTAACGCCTGGACGGATGAAAGCTCACTTCTCAACGTGGGTATAAAGCTCGGCTCCAAGCACGTCTACAACGTTTATGCCGTCGGACTGCAGCCGCTGGGTTCACCTCTCAGAAGCAGGCTGGGACTGGGGATCGGCGGACACATACCGGCCGATCCGTTCTTCCTCGATATCGACGCTGTGGGTTACAATGTCTCAGAAGGGCTGATATTCTGGAGTCAGGAAGGACTCAACATGCTCAACAAGCTGCGCATTACCGCCGGTTGGCAGATTAGCCCCAAGCTTGCCGTAACCGCAGGCCCGACCATTAACGTCTGGGTCTCCACCGAGGAGGACGGTTCGGATATACCCATCTTTGATCTTGCTCTTTATGAGGGCCGCTCCGGCAATACCTGGACCCGCATCTGGGCTGGATTCTCGGCAGGGGTTCAGCTGTTTTGAAGTCTCAGAAAAAGGGTGACAAAAACTCCCCAAATACTGGTCAAAAGCTGGTCAAAAGCTGGACACCCTTACGGGGTCCCCGCGACGATGCGTAGCAGCTGTGTGGGGTGAGCGAAAAATGTAGGGGCCGACGTTGACGCCTATGGCGTCCGCTTCGTACCCGACGGGGGCACAAGCGTTAGGTCGGCCCGCTGTTGTTAATTCACCCTCCCCCTACCCCCTCCCGTCAAGGGAGGGGTATATTAAGGATGAGGCGGTAGTATTCGATTATCTCTGTCCATGGTCAATACATCGTGTCTGTTCAAAAGCCTGTTCCAACCCGAAAGCATTGAATAATAACCTCGTAGGGGCCGACTTTCAAGTCGGCCCGTTTTTATTTCTTTTTATTGTCATTGCGAGTCTCCGAAGGAGACGAAGCACCGGAGGGCGAACGCAGGGAGCAATCTCATAGCAGGTAGTGGCCGTTCAAAGCTAGTGCTATGAGATCGCCACGGCTGTCTGCGACAGCCTCGCGATGACTAGGGAAGGAATTGGTTGACACCCCACCTCATCCCAGTAGACTGAATTAACATGAACTCTTTTCAGGTATGGTTTACCGGGTAAGTAAAACCGGACAGGGCGTTTTTATTCACCCCCACCCTAACCCTCCCCCGTCAAGGGGGAGGAGAACCTTACGCTTGAGCTGGAAACAGCAATTCCCCTCCCCTGGTGGGCAGCGTGCCCCTTGGGGTGCCAATTTTACTGCACCCCATAGGGTAAGGGGATTAAGGGGAAGGGTGAATTTCTTATGATCCTCAGTATAATCGTTAATAAACCTGCTATTCCTTTAGATGGAGGAGAAATCATGTCCATAGAGATCACCCCATGGTTCTTTGCGGCTTTCGCAGTCTGGCTTGCCACCTCGGTTACCCGCAACGTTTACTACATTCTCATGCGCCGCCGGCCCGGGGAAGGGAAGAGCAGAGGGGTTTTCGCTCTCATTATGATTGTTATGTTCCTCATGTGGGCGGCTTGGGGGTTCATGAGTCTTTCCGATCCGGTGAAGATGGTCTTCATCGGTTGGCCGCGCTACATCGGGGCCGGGATGTTCGTAATAGGCCTTGGTCTTTTCATCTACTCGGACCTTGCCAAGAGAGGGGTAAGCTGGTGACCACCGGCATCTACTCGGTCCTTCTTTTAATATGGAGAACGGACTTATGGAGGGTAGGCTCTCAGCCTGCCCATGTCATCCCGCAGGGATGACATATTGGGACCCTGAGAAGGTATCCTCCACGGGGAAAGGATTAGAAAATGAAACGACCGTCTGCAAAACCTGCTAAAGAAAGCTACTGCCGGAAGCTGCCCCATCTGCAGAGAGAAGGGAAATCCCTTTTTGTAACCTTTTCAACTTTCAAACGCTGGATACTTCCCGAATCAGTTCGGCATCTGGTTATTAAACACTGCCTGCACGACCACGGGAAAAAGTTTTTTCTTCACGGTGTTGTCGTTATGCCTGACCATGTCCATATGATTATTACTCCATTGAAGGATGATCAAGGCGTCACCTACGGCCTAGCAGAGATTATGCAGGGGATAAAAGGAGCTTCAGCCCGCAGTATCAATAGAGCGTTAGGCAGGGAAGGTAAGGTGTGGCAGAAGGAATACTTTGACCGCATCCTGCGTTCCTATGAACATGCCGAAAGCAAGGTCGAATACATCTGTGCCAATCCAGTCAGAAAAGGCCTGGTGAAAAAGGTTGATGATTATCCCTGGCTATGGAGGGCTTGGGTTGAGGGTGAGGAATGATTACCCGGAGTATGCGGAATATCGGAAGAAAACCTTCTTTTAATATGGAGAACGGACTTATGGAGGGTAGGCTCTCAGCCTGCCCATGTCATCCCGCAGGGATGACATATTGGGACCCTGAGAAGGAACACCCTGAGAGGGTATCCTCCACGGTCTGTGCCTTGGATGGGAAATGGATAAGAACAAGAACAGGCTATACAATGACCTTGCATGGACCTGGCCCATAATCAGCCCGCCTGAGGACTATATAGAGGAGTCAAAGAAGTTCCGCGATCTGATCATCAAACACTCAAAGATAGAGGTTAAAACCTTACTCGATCTGGGCTGCGGCGGCGGGCACAACGACTTTACCTTGAAGCGCTACTTTGAAATCACCGGCGTTGACGTAAGCTCACAGATGCTCGAGGGGGCAAAAAAACTCAATCCCGAAGTCACATATCTATCCGGCGATATGCGTTCGGTCAGATTAGGTAAGACCTTTGACGCGGTGACCATCTTCGATTCAATCTCCTACATGCTCACGGTTGAGGATCTCCGCGCCGCGTTCCAGACCGCTTACGTTCATCTGAATCCAGGCGGGGTGTTCCTCACCTACATGGAAGAAGAGACCCCGGAGCGCTTCAAACAGAACAAGACCACGGTCTCAACCCACACCAAGGGCGGGGTAGAGATAACCCTTATAGAGAATCAGTACGATCCTGATCCGCGAGATACCACCTTTGAAGCCACCTTCATATTCCTGATCCGGCGCGGAGGCGATCTTGCGATCGAAGCAGACCGCCATCTTCTGGGGATATTCCATCTTGCAACCTGGATTGATCTTGCAAAGAAGGTGGGCTTTGAGGTAACGCTTGCAAACCTCAAGTTAGACGATCCCAATTATCCGGAAGTCCCCATCCTGATAGGCACCAAGCCTTTGAAGTGAGTGCTAGGATGGATGAATTGCAATATCACTCTCCGCTTCGTTCCTGGCGATATATGACGGGCCACACGTGCCCTGAGTCAAGTCGCAGGCAAGAAACTCGGCGTTCACACCGGGATGGTGAGTTATCCTGCCGAAATTCCCGAACCTCCTCGCTCAGGTCGCACCGACCGTCGCATAGCACGGCTGAACCACATCCTGCGCTGGTTCGAGGCCAACCTCAAGGGGAAGTAAATGCTCCTTTTTGTCTTCGACAAAAAAATCGCAGAAGATTTTTAGAGAGTGTTGAATCTCTCTTCTCTAAAGGCAGGATTAGGAGTGAATTCGAGAATAAAGACTTTTGTGTCCAGAAATGCGGGCATCAATTCTTGTAGAAAGGAGAGAAAGAGTATGTTAAGGGTAAAGCTTTTTGTGGTAACCGTAATCCTTTTGATAGGTTCTTTCAGTGCCTGTTCAAAGGATGAGGCATTCTCTCTTGAGGTCGTGCCTGGAACAATGGAAGCCCTTGTGGGGCGGCGCTGCGTGTTTCTTGCATGGCCTGAAGAAGACGAGGGAGGAGAAGAGATAGAGATCAGGGCTTCAGCCGAGGGTGCAGAGGTTCTCCTAGAGTATTCGCCTATAAACGGGAACAAGGTCGCAGAGGTTACGGTTATCCCTGATTCTTCGAGCCTTAAAGACACGGTAGTTGTTACCATACAAGGTGAAAGAGGTTCTTACCGCGACACTGTGCAAGTGTTGATTGCGGTTGTAGATGGTTTCGCTACAGACGAACAGAGTGCTATTGAAGTCCGTGACAGGTTTATCCCGTGGCTGGCTGAGAACCATCCTGAACTGGGAATAGACGAACAGGCCTCCTGGACAGGAACATCCGGACGCCCTAACATCCTGGTCGTTTCCCATTACCTCTTCTTCTTCAAAGATTGGGAGATGGGTCTCTCCTGGCACGTGACGATAGCTCCTTACGATTGGGCCAGGATATACCTCAGGCATCGCGGCACCCAGATCACCCCTTCACAGGCGTTCGAGATATCGTCACTTTCCGCACAGGAAGACCCTCACCCGATAACGCCGCCTGATTCGGTAACGCGGTAGGAGTGATGCTTTAGAGGGTTACGCAAAAGGAGTATTTATTTTCAGGGTCCCCGCTTGTGCCCGTCCTTTGGGTGCTTGTGCCCGTCCTTTGGGTGCGAAGGTGCGCCTGCACCCCCGTCGGGTGAAGCAACTTCGTGGGGTTAACTAAAAGTAGAACCTGAAGCCGATTCCTCCGCCGAAGCCGAGTCCTACTGCAGGCAAGAGGGTAATAAGAGGGTCAAGCTCCGCGTAGAAGCTTACCGGGCTGTAGATATACTCTAGACCAAGTGGAATGCGCCCGGCAAGTAGTATGTACGCCTCGTCTGGATAGTGGGGATGGTCAGGACGGTAGCTGCCTCCGCCCAGCAATCCACCCACGCCAACGTAAGCGGCAAGGGCTCCTGTGGGAACATCCAGAGGGAAGTGGTAGAGATACCCGGCCTGGAGGGTAAACCTGTCGCTGATCAAGTTCCAGCCCACGGTCGCGTCTATCGCGCTGGTACGGTCAAGCCAGAACTTGGCGGTAATACCGGTTGGTTCTCCAAGCTGGAAGCCGATGCCCACGTCCCCATGGCTTGCGTGCGCTGCCTGGGCTGCCCCTGCGAGAGCAATTAAAAGCAGCGCAGAAATCATAAGTGTCCTTTTCATCTTGCCTCCTAATTTTATAAGCATAGCCGCCACGGTCTATTTGTCAAGATATATCGTCCCACGCCGCGCAAACTCGTCAGGTTTTAATGGCATTCGTCGCATTTTTTGGGGTATTTTTGAGCAAAACCCGGTGCAGATTTGTGAAAAAAGGCCGCCACAATTTCCCTCCGCCCCCTCTTCTACCTACTCTACGCCAAAAGGCCGAAAAGTAAGAGGTAGGAAATAAAGGGATCAAAATTATGGTTACAAAAATCTTTTCTGTTTATTTTGAGGAAAGTTTTTCTTTTTAGGATAAAAAAGTCCCACGACGATCCAGGTTTGGGGGTGTATTAGAAGCGTACCTACATAGAAATACGTATCCCGTTTTGGGGAACAGATCCTATCGAAAAACTGTTGGCGTACTTTTTGAGCCGCCTCTTCTGGGGAAGAACCGCTTTTCAGAACATTGAGATAACATGCGCCGACTTCCCAATCAGAGATCATCATCTTATGGCCCCGACATCTTTCATCGTCGCAAGTGAATTTATAGGAGAACTTAAAGGGTATTTTATCGAGTGGCTTTTGATTTGGACCTATGAGGTTTAGCTGTTTGAAAACCTTCTTCCATCTATCTGGCCAATCTTCTTCATCCTTTTCTACGACTAAATCCTCTATCTCTTTGGGTCTTATGATCCCCATAGAAGTTTTCTCGATTTTCTGTTGCTCTTTAAGCTCCTCTATGGATTTTGACAAATTAGGCAAAACGTGTTTGGCTCTTTCATCCCAATTCCCCCTTTTGGTTGGGATATATCCAATTATCCTAATAGATTGCTGATTGGGTTTATAGCTTTCCTTGCGAGGGTCATTGCTTTTTTCACACTCCACTTCTATCCAGTCATACTTTCTGTATCTCCTCCACCAATCTAGGTATCTAAAACTTATGGGATAAAGTCTTATAAACCCTCCGTTTTCTTCAATCCCACCAGTACAAACTATTTCTCTGTGGAATGGAGAAGGAAGGGGATAGGTCTTAATTGTTATGAGAACTTTCTTTTTTATGTACTTGCTAAGTCCCAAGCAGGCTCCAGATGTCTAATCCTTAAATGGGATATTTCTTCTAACTTAGCAGCGAGCCTACTACGATGGCATAGTTGGGGAGTCGCTTCAAAACAGAAAAGCGCGCAGACTTGCGATTCGACGATTCTCCTAAGCTCATTTATATATTCTTCTTTCTGAGGGAGAAGCTCTTTCTCGTAAGTGTCCAATAACTTTACATATTCCCAATTAGCCTTTAGCCCACGTCGCATCTTACTTTCAATGCCCAACTGAGGGATATGGAAGTATTCAATCTCAGCAGCTTGGCATGACTTCCGCAAAGATTCTTTTGAGAAACCTTGCTTTCGGGAAATAGCATTACGCCTAACATCCACTATGCACTTCACGTTATTTTGTTTGAGATCCCCAATCAGTTCCTCGATTGAAATACCTTGATAACCGATTGTATAGAGAACCCACGGTTTCATTATCCGTTTCTCCTTTCTGTTTTATTATATAATAATAGTCCGAATCTCTTCGTTGTCAACAGCCGTTTCCCTCTATATCTCTTCCCCCATTTGACACCTTTAGTATAGTCTATTCGCTTACGATAACCGTGGGTCTTGTGACGCCGGCGCGTATCTGGGTGCGGCCCGAAAGGCTGGCTAGCTTGCCCGTCGCGGCCTCAAAGAAGCTGCGGTAGCGCTCGTTCATCGCAAAGCGACCGAACCCCTCGGTAAGTATCAACGTAAACGGGATTTGCTCGTCGCCTGTCAGCGCCACGCCGATCTCTTCCCCGTAGAAGCGAACCCAATCGGCGTTGTGAATCGAGGGCGCGATTAGCCCGGCAACACCTGCCTCAGCAGCCTTTCTCAAGAAAGCCTCGTCAACGGGATTAAAGGTAACCACAATCTTTGCTTTGGCAGAGCTGTCCGGCTCGCGAGAGCTCAGAAGAATCTTGCCCGAAGCCTCGCCGCCGAAGCCTATGATGCCGTAAAGCGTTGTGCCCTGACCGGTTATCTCGACGCCGAGGTTCTCCTTCACCCTGCTCACCTTGCCCGAAACGAACGAGCGCAACGGTATCGGCGTGATGTGGTACTGGATCGTAACCGTGCCCTTCTTTGTATCTATCTTCTTCAACATCCCGGTTGAGGTGGCCTTTGCCACCAGGAATCGGCCCTGGGATGTGTTTTGGGCAATTATACGACCGATCTCGATAAAGTCGCCCTCCTGGAACTTCATGTATGCCTTGATGTGTCCGGGCTTTATGTCCAGCTTCCCGGCTACGTCTACAACGTGGGGTCTGCCGTCGTAGTCCTGGATCTCCCGCATTATTATCATCTTACTGGCTTGCTCGATACCCGTCACTATGCCCCTGATGGGGGATTGATAGTTGTATGGAATCTGCAATGCGCCTTTGGGCTTGAAGTGAAAGATGTTCTGGCCGAGTTTGACCGTATCACCGATCTTTACCTTGAGACCTTCAAGGAAGTCCTCCTCGCTTAACGGCTTATCGTATCCTACCACCCGCTGCATATCGATGATATAAAGCTTGGGCGGCCCGAACCGGTTCTCTCCTATGATATCGTCAGGCTTCACCTCCTGGCCGGGCTTGACGAATATCTCGCCCTCGTATGGGAGCCGGCGCTGGATTTTGTAGGTGCCTGCAGATATCTCAGCCGCTTCCTTCCTTACTTCTGTTTTGAACGTCCCTGCGGCTGGTGAGAACTCCTCTATCCCTGAGCAGGCAAGCGGCACGCCCAACAGCTTCTCGCCCCTGCCACGGCAGTCGAAAAGCACGGGCAGGGAGGTTTTTAACTCAAAGCGCTCAAGGTTGTTGCGAATACATAACCCCTTCTCCAGCAGTATCTCCAACTCGCCGCCCTGGGGAAGATACAGCAGCTCCCCGCCTTTAAGGGCATAGGCCTTTGAGCCTCGGGCATCCTTGATGGTCAGTGCCAGCCGTTTGGGATGAAGCTTGCCCACAGGCGCTACAACGTAGCCGATCTCCTGCAGACATTCGCCCTTAAAAAGATCAAGCGCAACCTCAGCGTCCAGCTTTGCCAGCACCCCAAGGTGAGGGCTCTTGAAGTGGCGGTCAACCGCGAGCTTCGTGATCCCCGATGGCCTGAACCCCTCGGCAAGCATCCATAAGACCTCTTCGACTCGGTCGGCATGCGAGAGTACGCCGCCAGCACCGATGATCAAATCGATATCCGAAAGCTGGAAGTAGCGCTCTTCGTTCAGATAAAACAGCTCCTCGAACTTATTGACGTCCTTGCGTAATCGTCTCCTGTCCAGGCGTCCGATCCGCGAGACCTTGAAGTTCATATCCTTGTGCTGCTCCCAGGCTAGGTTGATCCCCTCAATGGCCGCGGCCTGCTCCAGCACACGCTCGCATGCCTGCCCGGGCACGTAGGTCGGGTTAAGCATCTTGCCCGAGATGTAATCCCGCACCTCGGTCTCTGTGAAACCCCCAGGCAGGTGCCGCATTATCCGCTCTATGCCGACCTCGGCAAGGACGTTCGATACCGAGTAGCTCATCCCGATGTTGGCCGCCACCGTTCTATGATACGCTCCGCCTATATTCGAGAAGATGTCGGTGGTCGCGCCGCCCATGTCTACCATAAGGATGTTTTGGCTAAGCTTCTCGCCGTAGAGCCTTAAGATATTCTCGACCCCGGCAGGGGTGGGCATGATGTCCGCGGCCACCCAGTTCTTAAGCTCGGCGTAGCCAGGCGCGCGCTCCATCACGTTCTCCATGAAAAGCTCGTGCACCTTGCGCTTGGCAGGCTCGGTCGCAAGCTCGGTCATGCTGGGGCGGATGTTGTCGGTGATATACAGCTCGAAGTTCCCCTCAAGCACACGTGTAACGAACCCGCGCGCGTCCACATTGCCGCAGAAGACAAGCGGGATGCGCTCCGAGAGCCTGAACTTCGGCTCAGGATCGGCCAGGGACAAAAGCTCGGCTAGACGAACCACGCCCGAGATCGCACCGCCGTCAACGCCGCCGGCCATCAGAATCAAATCAGGGTGAAGCTCGCGGATGAGACGCATCTTGTCCACCGCCGGTATCTGATCGTCTATGGTGAAGGTTCGCAGAATCACCCCGCCAGCGCCGTAGGCGGTCATCTGGGCCGCGCGGCCGGTCTCAAGTGCGGATAGCCCGAACACAAGTATCTGTAGCCCGCCGCCCGCCGAGCTGGTGGTCAAATATGGGATCGCTATCTTGCCGTCGGCAAGGAGCGTGGTGCCGGTCTTTTGCTCAAGCCCCCGCACCGACTCAAGCACCCCAATCTTGACGTCTTCTGCAGGTTTCTCCACGGTGGTGGGCACCTCTAACTCACCGGCGAAGCGGAACTTGTCCCCCTCGCGCGCAATCAAAAGCGCCTTGGTCGTGGTGCTGCCCACGTCGGTAACAAGGATAAGCTTTGCGTCTCGCAATCTCACAAACTACTCCATTCCACTACTATACCCCTCCCCAAGGGCGATGTCAAGCCCTGCCCTTGCCGGGCAAACCAGGCCAGGTTTACATCGAACTCGTCACAATTAAGCTGGTCAAAAGGTGGTCAAAAGGTGGTCAAAAGCTACCCAAAAGTTGGACATTTTGGGGCAATTTCGGGGTATTTTTGGCAAAAACCGACGCTGACCTGACCCAAGGGAGATGTCAAGTCACCGCCCAGCGCAAAGAGGGGTTGACAAGTTTAGGATTTTGGTTATAATTTTCTAAAAGGAGGCTACCGTGGTAGAATACTATAATTGGGAATTGAGAATTCATGAGCTAAAGGGGAAAATGGATAGGGGGGAGTTAATTTCTGATCCCGATTGGCAAAGAGGTTATATATGGAAGCTTAGGGATGAGCAATTATTAATCGATTCTATTCTGAAAGGGATGCCAATTCCGAAGTTCTATCTGACAGAAGAATACGATGCAAAGAAGGGATGCAGCGTTCATTATGTGGTTGATGGGCAACAAAGGCTTACAGCTATCTATAGATTTCTAGACAACAAATTCGTAATAAAGATAGATGGTAAGGAATATTTTTTCAAAGACTTAGATCGCACGACTCAACAGAAGATCACGACTTACAAATTCAATGGCCACTATCTTCAGAATTTCAATCAACCAGATATTAATTTTCTGTTCCAAAGAATTAACAGTACTGGCATAAAGTTGAATAACATGGAAAAATGGAATAATGAATATGATAAAACTAACATCCTTGAAATGGTAAAGGAAATTTACCTTGAGCATAGACACTTCTATGAAGATCTTATATACACGAACGAGAACGTCAAGAGAATGATTCCACTAGACGACATCATTGATCTTTGTAACTGCTTGAATAAGGGTGTCGTGGCAAGCGGTAGGAAGCCTGAGCTTGATTCCTGCTTAAAAACCAATAGAAATATATCGGAGAGTAAATCATCAAAATTGAAATCCAAATTCAGAAAAACCCTGGCGAATATCGAAACATTGTTTTCAAAACAAGATATCCAAGCGTCTTCTTTCGGTAAAAGAACCCATTTCATTAGCTTGTTTCTTGCGATAGGTTTACTGATCAACAAGTATTATATCCTAAGGAAACCGGATGCGCTAAAGAAGGATTTACTTGATTTCATAGTTGATCCCTCCGAGAAGTACAAAAAGAGTGTATTGGGTGCTATAAGACAAAAAACAAAGAGGGAGGAGAGAGTGAAGATAATAAGTGAGTTAGTGTTAAAGCATTCCCAAAAGCTAGATCAAACGAGAAATTTTCCCGCGGCTTTGAAACAAAAGATTTGGCGCCGGGATTCAAAACATATATGCCAGATTTGCAAAAAAGAAGTCAAGCGCTATCAAAATGTAACACTAGACCACATCGTACCTTGGGCGAAGGGCGGAAAAACAGTCGAAAGCAACGCTCAACTTGCCCATAGAAGATGTAATCAAAGGAAACAAGCCAAGGAAGAAGAATTCTTAATCACCTGATACCCCCCATTTGACACTCCCTAACAATTGGAGTATATTTAGGCATGGATAAGTTAAGGGAGTTTGAGACTTCAAAGGAGGGCAGCCTCTCCAGACTGCCCGGACACCCTGAGAGGGTGTCCTCCCACGAAAGCGAAGCGCTCAAGCGTCAGATTGACTACACCGACCGGGAGATTGATAAGCTGGTGTACAAGCTTTACGACCTCACCGAGGATGAGATAAGGATTGTGGAAGGGAATTGAATGTATTTCCCTTGATTTTTTTCTCCGCTCAAGTATCGTATCCTCAAGATGAATAACAAAGGCGCTTACAAGAGTCAGCTTCTACTCCCAATCCTTCAAGTCCTTCTGGCGGCAGCCCTGTTTGGAGCTAGCGCACCTGCGGCCAAGCTGCTTTTGAGCCGTGTAGAACCGGTTCCGCTGGCTTCCTTTCTTTATTTGGGAAGCGGGCTGGGGGCATTCCTTTTGCTGTTACTGCGCAAGACTCGCAAAACCTGGACTCAGGCTGAGGCCCCTCTTCGTCTTAAGGATCTGCCGTGGTTATCCGGAGCAGTTCTTGCGGGTGGGGTAGCCGCGCCAATTGTTTTTCTCTTCGGCCTCAAGTCAACGCCTGCTGCAACTGCTTCACTTCTTTTGAATTTCGAAGCTGTCGCAACAACGCTCATCGCAGTGCTCTTCTTCCGCGAGTCCGGCGGTTTGCGCACCTGGATAGCAGTCGCCGTAATCACGCTCGCAAGCATTCTTTTGTCCCTAAAATGGGGCGGCGCGTGGGGTTTCTCCCTGGGCGCTCTTGGAGTGCTCGGTGCTTGCGTGCTTTGGGGGGCGGACAACAACTTCACACGCGCAATTTCCGGAAAAGACCCTTTTGCGATAGTTGTGATTAAGGGACTGGCTGCAGGGCTTTTTTCACTTGTCCTGGCGCTGCTCTTGCGGCAGAAGCTACCGCCTTTTGAGTTGATAGCCCTGGCCCTTGCCATCGGCAGCTTAAGCTACGGCGTCAGTATCGTTCTCTTTATCCTTGCCATGCGGAATATGGGAGCGGCAAGATCGAGCGCATTATTCGGAACAGCCCCGTTCTTTGGCATGCTCCTCTCTTTCCTGCTTTTCAGGGAGACATTCACCTGGCAGTTCGCTGTCTCAGCGCTACTCATGGTGGCTGGAGCCTGGCTCCTTCTCGGCGAAAGACACGCGCATATTCATACTCATGGACCGATTGTGCATGAGCATCGCCACCGCCACGACGACCTACACCACGCACATTCGGATAACGAAAGCACGACAGGCGACAGTCATTCTCATCTGCATGAGCACGAGCAAGTAACCCATAGTCACCGTCACAAGCCCGACCTTCACCATCGCCACAAACATGGTCGTGCTGGCAAGGAATCTTAAATCTCTGCTCTACCGATTGCTTCGACCGTGAGATTGACAAGCTTGTATACAAGCTCTACGACCTGACCGAGGATGAAATCCGCATCGTAGAATCCCCCATTTGACACCCCTGCCAAGCGCCACACGAACTTTAAGTGAAAGCGCCGGCCTCGGCAAGCAGCCTGTCCACGAGATCGTCGGTGGTAACACCCTCAGCCTCGGCAGCGAACGAGGTCACCAACCTGTGCCTTAATACCGGATGCGCCATGGCCTTCAAATCCTCCTCACCCGGTGTCAGCTCACCCCGAAGTATCGCCCGCGCCTTTGCCCCCAATATCAGATACTGCGACGCCCGCGGACCCGCTCCCCAGCTCACATACTGGTTGATGTAGCCAAGCTTGTTGGCCTTGTTGGGCCTTGTCCTTGCCACCAACGCCACCGCTTGTTTGATAAGCGCATCCGAGACCGGCACCCGGCGCATCAGCATCTGCAACTCAAGGATCTCCTTCTTCGAGACAACCTCCTGAAGCTTGGGCAGATACGCCGAGGTGGTCTCCTTCACGATCTCCTCCTCCTCGTCAGACGACGGGTAATCCACGGGTATGGAGAACATAAAGCGGTCAAGCTGCGCCTCGGGCAAAGGATAGGTTCCCTCCTGCTCGATTGGGTTCTGAGTGGCCAGCACAGCGAAGGGAAGATCAAGGTCGTAGGTGATGCCGCCCACCGTGACCTGGCGCTCCTGCATCGCCTGAAGCAACGCGGCCTGAGTCTTTGGCGGGGTGCGGTTGATCTCGTCGGCAAGGATTATGTTTGCGAATACAGGTCCCCGGAGGAACATCATCGTCCGCTTGCCGGTGCGCTTGTCTTCTTGCAGTATCTCGGTGCCGGTGATGTCTGCGGGCATGAGATCAGGGGTGAACTGGATGCGGTTGAAGCGAAGTCCAAGCACCTGGGATAGTGTGTTAACCATCATGGTCTTGGCCAGTCCTGGCACGCCGATCAGCAAACTGTGGCTCTCGCAGAGAAGAGAGATCAAGATGCGTTCGATCACCTTTTTCTGCCCAACGATAACCTTGCCGATCTCTTTATTCAGCCTCTCCCTTGCATCGCGCAAGCTGCGCAACAGCGTGTGGTCTGAGCTTTTGGATGTGGATAAGATTCCCCTCTTTTCTTCTCGGGATTTCCTCAACTTATGCTCCTGTGTGGTTTAAGGTGTTTTCCACCATTTCTAAGAAGTTATTCACATCGGGTGTTGGCAATTTGAGACGTTTTGAGGCCACTTGCGAATTGGTTCTTGATTGATTGACCGGTTCATCCTGATAGCCAGGGTTCAGGTTTGTGTTCTGTGGGATGGGTCTCCTTGCCGCTGGATAAAGATACATCCTAGCCTTCGTTTTTATTTTCAAAAGCGGTGATCTTTTCCACCCTGCGTTCGTGGCGCCCGCCCTCGAACTCGTTCTGCATCCATGCAGTAACCATCCTGCGGGCAAGCGCTTCGTTCACGATCTCGGCTCCAAAGCACAGGACGTTTGCGTTGTTGTGACGGCGGGCCATCTGGGCGTCCTTCTCGCTGCATACCCTGGCGGCACGCACACCATTCACCTTATTGGCGGCGATGCACATCCCTATACCTGTCCCGCAGATCAGCACCCCCAAACCGGCCTCGTGCGAAGATACCAGACGGGCCGCGGCGATGGCATACTCCGGATAGTCGGTACTGTTAGGATCGTCTGTACCCACGTCGATTACCTTATACCCTTTAAGCTGGAGCCATCTTTTCAGGGAGTTCTTGAGAGCGAAACCATGATGATCCGCACCGATAGATATGGTCATTCCTTAATTCTCCTTATGTAGATCAAGTGGCGGTATTCACCCCACAAGATCGCTGCGCGCTCTTGCGGGGACCCTGCATGTGACGGTTCCTTTTGTAATCGCACTTTCCTTAACCTTGAGTATACCAAGTGGCGGTGGAGGGATTCGAACCCCCGACACGCGGATTATGATTCCGCTGCTCTAACCAACTGAGCTAC
>SOJW01000050.1 GCA_004375895.1 Candidatus Stahliibacteriota bacterium | reverse complement strand
GGTTCCTTCGAAGAGGCTATTGAGTGCTTGCGAAAGGCCATTGACTCCCCTGAGTACGATACGCCTAAGGACGCGTGGGAGAAGATAAACGCGGCATCAGCCAAGCTTGGACTGACTCAGGCAGCCGAGGAAGCAGCGGCTATGGCCGAGGGTGAGGGGATACCCAAGGCCGATCCACTTAACCGCATCATGGATATTATGGGTGATGATCGCAACAAGTTGGCCGAGTATGCTGCTAAGCCGGGCACCCATTACTCGGATGTACTTGTGATCCTTGCGGGCTGGCCGAGCGTCACTTCCACCGAATCTTTACTTGATGGAGGTCTGTCCCAGCGGTTAACCCAGGGTGGGGCCTGCTTCATAAAAACCTCAGGCCAGGGGATTCTTATTGATCCAGGGTTTGATTCCTTAAGATACTTCAGTGAGATGGGTTTTCACATCCGGGAGGTCACCCAGGTTATTTCCTCGCACCGTCAAAGGCCGAGCTACCAAGAGCTTGAGAATCTTGCGTATCTTGCAGATCAATGGCGCAACTATGATACTGCAGCAAAGGAGCGTATTCCGATCCAGTTCTACTTTGATCTTTCCACCTACAAGGATCACCCGCTTGAGGACGTTGCAGACGAGAATATCCACCCGCTTGAGCCTGGGCAGCCCAGGTACTCCCTGCCCGGGGATATTGAACTGAAGCCCTTCGAGACGAAAGGGAGCCTCAAATCTTCCTTCGGCTTCTGGCTCGAGGCAAGGCTTGATAACGGCCAGAAGCGATGCATCGGTTACACCTCGGACACAGGTTTCTTCCCGGAACTTTGCACCAAGCTGGCCGATTGCGACGTCATCATAGCCACCCTTTCCGATTCCAGCGTGGATGATATCAGGGATAACAAACTCAGCGAAGATCACCTGGGTTACACCGGTTTGCTTAAACTCGTTCAGGGGACTAACGCCAAACTCTACATCGTCTCTGATTTCCGCGGAGGGGCGGGTGATGCTCGCATAGAGCTCGTGCAGAAGCTTGCCTATGATCTCAAGAAAGACAAAAGAAAAGCCGAGATAATCCCTGGTGACGTGGGCTGTCTTCTCGACCTGCGCGATCTTAAGATGCTCTGTTCAAGCTGCGGCGAGTTTACCTCCCACAAGCGGATAGCCGTTTCCAAACCTGACGCTGCGTTCGGCAGGCTGCGCTACCTTTGCAAGAAATGCCTTCTTGGGTAGGAGAAGAGTAAGCTGACACGTCAGTCACTTGACATTCGTAAGAATCTGAGTATATGTATGTTAATTCAATTTAGGAGGGTTTAATGCCCAAAAAGAAGCCTGAGAAAAAGGTGAGTGAAGAGGACGCCAAACTCCTTGGAGAACTCAAACGCCTCATGCGTGAGGGGTTAAAGACCGTTTGGCGCGGAGAATTAGAGGAGGCGAAGAAGCTTTTTGAGGAAGGCGAGAAGAAAGCGCTTGAGGTAGGGTGGGATGAGGATGCCACTGTCTTTAAAGCATCTCGTTTTTTAATTGACCAAAGGTCCCAAGATGTTGTTAAATTATTGGCCCCTGTGGTTGAAAACCCGAAGTTACGGCTTCGTGGTTACGCCTACGAGCGTTTGGGGAACGCAGAAGAACTCTTGGGACATCACCATCAAGCTATTGCGTTTTACCAAGAAGCTTTGGGTGATCCAAACTATGACACTCCTGGTTATGTATGGAATTATATGGGGTTAACCTACGTCAAGAAGGGCGAGTTTAATAAAGCAATTGAGTGTTACCGTAAGGCTTTGGATGTCCCTGGTTATGATACTCGAGGCAAAGCTTGGAATAACATGGGAAATGCTTACGCCGCCAAAGGCGAATTTGACAAAGCGATTGAGTGTCTTAATAATGCATTGAACTCTGAAGACTACGATACGCCTGGTCATGCCTTGAACAACCTGGGAAATGTCTATCACAACAAAGGAGAATATGATAAAGCTATAGAGTGTTTTAACAAGGCGTTGGGAACGGAAAATTTCGATATGCCCGGGAATACATGGAATAACATGGGGGTTGTTTATGTTGCCAAAGGGGATTATGATGAAGCTATTGAATGTTATAATAAAGCCTTGGAATCACCTGAATACAAAATGCAGGGGAATACTTGGTTAAATATAGGTTTGGCATTTTCATGGAAAAAGGAATTTGGTGAAGCCCTCAAATGGATGGAAAAAGCACGGGATTGGTTTTCAAATAAGCAACCTGGGATGGTGTACCAGGCTGAATATCTAATAAATTCTATTAAACGACAGCAAGAACTAACAAAACGCAGTCTTGATGAAGCTGCTAGAGAAGTGCAGAAGTTAACCTCAATGGTGACACCCAAGAAGGCAATCTCTTATCCAGAAGAAGACCCGATTGACCGAATCAGGGAGATTCTTGATGAGAATCGAAACAGGGTAGCGGAACATGCCACGCAGGAAGGGACAAGGTACAAGGATGTTCTTGCAGTTCTTAAGGGATGGTCTTCTTCTATACCCATAGTATCCGCCGTAGATCGTGAACGTTTCTCCGGGCAGGTTTGTCAAGGCGGGGGGTATTTCATTAAAGCGGGGAAGCAAGGGATCGTTATCGACCCCGGGTTGGATTTTGTCACAAACTTCGGTACGAACGGGGAAATTAAGGGGAGCGATGTAACAAAGATGCGGACGGGCAAGAAAACGAAGCCACGAAATTTCCACATCAAGGAGATTACCCAGGTTGTTGTTTCTCATCACCACATAGATCACTACGTTGACATAACACGTATCAACGACCTTGACCATCAATTACGGAATTACGATGTGAAAGCAAAAGAACGCGAGCCGCTTCATTACTATTTTGATTCCGTTACTTATAAGAATCACTCGCTTTCTGAGGTTTCTAATGATAATATCCATCCCATAGACCCTTCCCAACCCCAGTATTCATTACAGGGTGATGTGAAAATCTACCCCTTTCCTACACAACACAGATGCCAATCTTCGTTTGGTTGCGTGTTAGAAGTTAAACTTGCCAAAGGTGGCAAACGACGAATTGGATATACTTCCGACATGAGCTTGTTCAAACAATCACTACCCGAAGAGCTAAACAATTGTGATATTATCATCGCGCATTTTTCCTACGCTGAGCCGGATGATTTTGCAGGAAAGAAGGAAGACGATAATCATCTGGGGTATACCGGTTTGAAGAAGTTGATTCAGGGGACTTCTGCCGAACTCTATATCATTTCGGAGTTTTGGGGAGGTAAGGGTGACTATCGCATAGAGCTTGCTCAGAAACTACGTTATGATCTCAAAAGGGAAGGTCGTGAGGTTAAGATTATTCCTGGTGATGTGGGCTGTCTTATTGGCTTACGCGAACTGGATATTCGTTGTTCAAGATGTGGAATGTGGGTTCCCTCCGAAGAGATTTTTGTTACTGCACCGGAGGTTCCGTTCGGGAAGCTGCGGTATCTTTGCAAGAATTGTCTGCTTGGTTGATCAACACCTTGACAATCGGCCGTAAGTCAATATCCTACGTTATGATTAAAAGTTTGGTGGGAGGCGCTGATGGGTATCTTTGACCTTTTGAAGGAAAAGGAGACGCCCACGCCGAAAAGAATCCTCGAGCTTGCAGTGTTCTCGCTCGGCTCTGAGGCCGACCTCTACTGCATCTCGCAGCATCTCAGTGTTGGTCTGGGCACACCTGCCTGGGAACGTTTTGCAGGCAGGCGCTCGCTTGTCTTTCTCCTTGACGAGGGCAGCCTGGCAGCCCAGATTCCATACAAGCTTACGGTCAGGCTCTTTGAGGACGGCGGCGGTTTTGTAAAGCTTGATCTTGACCTTTCAGGCCATGCCTTTGATGTGGAATCAGGGGTTCTTTGGCGCAGACGCGAACTCTCCTCCGCGCTCGCTCGTTTCCTTGAGACGGCCCTCTCAACACGCGATCCAGAGGGGCTCAAGTACGCACCCGGAGCAGCCGAGGCGCTCGCAAGGTTAGGGATAGTTCCTGAGCGAATCGCAGGGGAGTTGGACTTTGGATTCACCCCTGGCTCCACACTCATAAAGATAGGCGTCCTTCCCAAGGGCGGAGAGAAGATTGCATCAGGTCCTGATACCGTGTTGTTGGACGGGATCTACCACCTGGAGTCGGAGGATGAAGCAGCACTTGGTGAGATAGAGCGCTGGTCCTATCGGGAGGGTGCCTCGGCCTGGCACAGGTTCAGCTTGCGCCGCTGGCTTGAGAGGATGGATGACGTTCGTGCCTCACTTAATCGTGCCCATCTTCGAGATTTTGCAAGGTTTCTCAGACGCGTAAACAGGTTTATTATCCGGGAGCGTCACTTCGAAGCCTCGCACCTACCGGTTCCGTATCTAGAGGTGGGATCGGAGTTTTTCCTGCTTGCAGAGGATTTCGATCCAACGAGCCGGAGGCTTGCGGAGCTTTTCTCGGTCAGGCAGGAGGAAGCCGTAGATGTTGCCCTTTCGGAACTGCGCAGGCTTTCGGGCAAGCAGGAGAGGTTGTTTGTGGCCTGGGTAGCGCTGGTTGCCGCAGCCGGGGTGTTTTTAGGGGTCTTGCAACTCTTATACCCGCAGGCGAGCTGGCTGTGGATGATCGGCGCAGGAGCTTTAATAATCTTCCCGTTGGGAGCTTACTATCTTTGGGCTTTCCTGCGTCGCAGGTCCGATCCTAAACGTGCCGCAAGGCTTGCCGAGTTAAAGAGAAGGCAGGAGATACTTTCCGAGTCTGTCTCCCGCCTGGAAGGTGATCAGGGGGTTCCAGAGGAGTTCCGCGAAGAACTTCTTACGCGCACTCGTCGAGAACTTGCACGCATAGAAAGGCTTCGCTCAGAGGAAGAGGGTGCTTAGCTAAATAACAGCCCTTTACAATCCTCAAATCCTCGCTAGAATCCACAGATGTCTGATTCCTCTTTAGTTGAACGCGTGGGGGTGCAGGTTCTTGAGGGATTTTCATCCATTGCCGAGGCGTTCAGCTACCTCGCTATACGCAATGTGCGTGTGGTTGAGATCAACCTCAACAACCCTTACTTTCTTGCCAAGTTAACCGCGGAACCGGAACGCGCAGAGATTGCAAAGGTCGCTCAAGATGAGGGGATAACCTGGGTCGCGCATCTACCTGAAACTATGGGGTTCTTCGAGATCGCAGAGCAGGTCTTTGCTCGCTACCTTACGTGGCTTGTTCGGCTCCAGAAGCAAGCATGGGAGGCCGGTTGCCGTGCTCTTACGGTTCATTTGGGTTCGGCTCCGTATTTCGCATACTCCGGACAGCGCCGTCAAGGGATTGATCTTTTCCGAGAGTACTACGAGACTACCCTGCTTGTGCGTCTGCGCCGCGCAGCTAATCTCTTGCGCAAGGGTCCGCCTTTATGCATCGAGAACGTGGGCGGCTTCCATCAACAGTTCGTCAGGGATATCCTTGAACGCATCGATGGCCTTTCCTACACGATGGATATCGGTCACCTGAAGGTAGCGCATCCGCGTATTGCCGATGCGGAGTTCGACTTCTATAGGAAACACGTTCGCGACATCCGGGTGGTTCACGTTCATGACAACGACGGTGAATGGGATGGGCATCTGCCGGTCACCGATCCGGCGGCTCTTGAACCTTATCTTGGATTTGCCAATGAGTGCGGTGCCTATCTTATTATCGAGGTTCGGCCGCTTGAGGTGGCTATCTCCTCACTCGCGGCTCTGACCGGCATCAAGCGGTAGCTTAGTCTCGATAAAGTCCAACACCTTATCCCTTTTTCCTTTATCCGTGGGTAAAAACAGCTGCACCCCCCGGAAGTTGTCAAGGAAACGCTTGCGGATTGCAAATGTCGAAAGTACGACACCCGATCGGGTAATGAAGAAGCGGCGGAACATCTTCCAGGACCTTCGGTCAGTATGATAGAACTTTTTTATGACTATCTCCTCCTGGGTAAGATGGTAGTTTATGGGAACAAAGTGGGGGTTGAATGAGCCGAAGAAAAGAAGAAAGACAAGTGCTCCGGCAAGGATTGCAAGCAGGATCCTGGATGGTGCCTCGCCAGGCACGATATCGTAGACGTATTTCCCGACGGTAAAGATTATGCCGGCAAGGATTATAAGAATGATAACCGTCTTCCATGGATGCTCGGGCGCAAGAAAGGCCCTCCAGCGGATTTCTTTAGGGATTTTTTTTGCAGGGGATTTCTTCTTAACCGTTTTCTTGACTTGCGTTGTTCCTTTGCTTGAGGCCTTCGGCGTCTTCTTTGCAGTGGTGTGCGTCGTCTTTTTCTTGGGTGATTCGACGTTCACTGTCCCGCAAGATAAATGGGCCCGGCAGGACTTGAACCTGCAACCAACTGATTATGAGTCAGCTGCTCTGCCGATTGAGCTACGGGCCCGTCGGAGGAAATATGCATCCCGGCTAATCCAGAAGTTTTAGGTTCAACTCTTCCTTATACTTACGCTCAAGCTTGCTACCGAACGGTATCACCGCTATCTCTACCGTTCCCGAGACCACCGCCGAGTAAAGATGTCCTCCGAAGGCAAGGAAGTTGGGGCCGGAAATGACTACATGAATATGAGCGATGGGTTGAGGCTCCGTCTCGCCTTTTGGCTCGACATCGCCTTCGCCGCCTCCGGCGTCGTCCCAGGCCAGGTTACCTGTAAGTGATGCTATCTCAAACTCGCCTTCGAACTCCTTGTCGATGTATGAGCGCTTCTGGGCGTCGAAGTAGCCCAGGTGTGGATTCTTGATTGCTCCAAGACCGCTTAAGAACGCCCCTTCCAGTCTCCGTTCGCGTGCCCAGTTGAGAAGATGCATCATCACCTCTTCGCCGCGGTCGAATCTCAAAAGATAGTTTTTGCCGTCCGAGTACTCCTTCATTTACCAATTCTATTCAACATGAGCCTTTTGTAAAGCCCTGATTGACATAACTGGTAAGCGACCTATAATCCATGCAATTATGAGGAAACTCGTGGGGATTTGCCTGATATTTTTGGGGGCTGGAGGCCTTTCTGCCCAGGAGTTCAGCGTGTTCTACATAGCATCTGCCAACGGTACTCTCAGCTGGTGCCGCTGCCCGGAAGGTCCATACGGTGGACTTCCCCGACGGGCGAGCGCTATCAAGGAAGCCCAAGGGGTTGAATCTTCGTTACTTATCCTTGATGCCGGCGATATCCTCGCCCCCTTCCCCTCGCGTACCAAGGACTCGGTTTTCGTGGAAGTCTACAGAAGAATCCCTATCGATGCGGTGGCGTTCGGTGACCAGGAGCTTATTGAGGGCTTTGATTTCTTTGCCCGGCGCATGAAGAACAATCTGCCATTTATCTCTCTCAACACCTATCGCGAGGGCAGGCGTCTTCTTAAACCCTATATAGTGAAGCAAGCTGGTGGGGTAAGGATAGTTATTACCTCTCTCATAAACAAGGACGCCTTCCTCTTCTACGAGCCCTCTAACCTGGGCGGGGTGGAGTTAAGAGACCCGACCTCAGAGCTGCGTTCCATCCTTCCTGAACTGAAGCAGGCGGGTGACGTGATAGTCCTGCTCTCCCACCTGGGGTTTGATGCCGAGCGCAAGATCGCAGCAGAGTTTTCGGATATTGACATAATCATCTCCGGACAAACGCCTGCATACCTGCCTGTGCCTGAAAAGATTGGGAAAACATTTATACTCGGAGCAGGTGCCGACGCCAAGCACTTCGGCCTGGCTCGGTTCAAGCTGGAGGCCGATTCATTAGTCCTGGTTTCAAACGAGATAAAGACCCTCTCAGACGATTATCCAGAAGAATCCAGCATACAGCGGATAATAGCCCCCTACATCGAAGCGGGAGATGTGGAGATTGACTCCGCTCTTATCATCCCCGATACCCAGAAGGTAACCGCCCACTCACCGGTATCGATAAATCTCTTCTACGCCCCGGACTGCGATCACTGCATCAGGATTCTAAAGGTTGATCTACCCCGCCTGGCCAAGCGCTACCCCGGACTTTTTACCCTCAAGCTTCACAATATAGACAAGACCGAGGAGTTCTTTCTCCTTGAGGAGATGGAGGCTCGAGCCAACGATCTTGAGAACGATATACCTGTTCTCTTCTTTGAAGACCACGTCCTGGGCGGCGAGGAGGAGGTGAAGCGCGATCTGGAGAGACTGCTCCTCAAGCTGCGGCCCAAATACTCTGCGCAGGATTCTGTAAGATATTCAGGGCAGGAGTTTGCTCTAGAGATAGATACCGCGGTTGCTTTAACTTTGGATAGTCTGGAGGCAGTTGGGAAGAAGGAAATCGTCTTCTTTGAGACCTTCGGGTGCCAGGAGTGTGACCGGGCGCTCTCGCTGCTTAAAGCATTCGCTCGTGAGGATTCAACCCTGGTAATCCGCACCTACAGCATAGAGGAGCCCGAGTCCAAGACGCTTCTTGCTGCGTTCGGTGAGGTATATGACATCCCTAAAGATAAAAGGCTTCTTACACCTGTTATCTTCTTCGGGCGCGGCTATCTTCTGAAGTCAGATATCCACTCCGCCAATCTCAAGGCCTTGCTCGAAGAGCAAGGAGAAGAAAGCATCCCCTGGGAGGAGATCGAGGAGGCTCACGAGAAGGGTGGTGAAAAGATTATAAGGGAGTTCAAGGGTTTTCGCATACTGCCCATAATCGGGGCTGGTCTAATCGACGGGATCAACCCTTGCGCTTTCGCCACACTCATATTCTTCATCACCTACCTTTCGGTGCTTGGGGTCCATCGCCGCAGGGTCATCTGGGTGGCTGTTCCCTTCATTGCAGCGGTCTTTGCCACCTACTTCCTTCTGGGCTTCCTGGCCTACCAGATACTTGCCCTGCTCTCGGTGCTTAGATGGGTTTCTATTATCATTGTAGCCGCAACCATCGTATTTCTTCTCGTCCTGACCGCCTATTCATTCAACGATTTCCTCCTGCTCAAACGTGGTGAAGGCGAGAAGATCAAGCTCAAACTGCCTGACAGGATACGCAAGCGCCTGAACCAAATCATTCGCAAGCGCACCACCTTCGGCGGGATAGTGATTGGTGCTGTGGTTACCGGCTTCTTTGTGTCGCTGTTTGAGCTCATCTGCACCGGCCAGGTCTATCTTCCTACACTGGTCTACGTGGTTCAGGTCTCAGAGTTCCGCGGTCGAGCGCTGCTCTATCTTCTGCTTTACAACATCGCTTTCATCATCCCCCTCATTGTCATATTCATCCTGGTCCGGTTCGGGATGACCGAGAGACACTTTCAGACGTTCCTTACCCGTCATGCCGCGCTCACCAAGCTTCTTACCGCGATCTTATTCATTGTGCTGGCAGGGTTGATGGTTTTTTTCCTGCTCAAGGGTCTTGGGTGAGCGTGCACTATGACGTGATCGTTGTTGGTGCAGGACACGCGGGGATAGAGGCCGCGCATGCGGCGGCTCGGATGGGGTGTCGAACTTTACTTATAACCTTGAATATCGAGCAGATAGGAGAGATGTCCTGCAACCCTGCGATAGGTGGTCTGGGCAAGAGCCAGCTTACCAAGGAGATAGACGCTCTGGGAGGTCTTCAAGGCCGTCTGGCTGACCGCTGCGGCATCCATTTCCGAAGGCTAAACCGAAGCAAGGGGCCGGCGGTGCAGTCCACGCGTATCCAGTGCGACAAGGCGCTTTACCGTAAGTTCTCAGCCCGTGTGCTTGAGGAGACGGAAGACCTTTATATATGGCAGGATAAGGTCAAGGGGCTTTATGTCGAAGGCGACAGGGTAGCAGGAGTTGATGCCCTGGCGGCGGGCCGAATCCGTTCAAGGGTAGTGGTGCTGACCCCCGGGACCTTCCTGGGGGGGCTTATGCATATCGGCAGCGAGCATTTTGAAGGCGGGCGTTTGGGTGATCAGGCCTCGAACCGTTTATCCAAAACTCTCCGTATCCTGGGCTTCGAGATGGGACGCTTCAAGACAGGCACACCACCCAGACTTGACGGGCGCAGTCTGGATTATGAGAAGTTAGAGCCACAGCCCGGCGAGGAGCCGCCTCCCGGCATCTCTTTCTTCAGCAAGCCCAAGCTGCGCAACCAGGCTTTATGTCATATTACCCGGACTACGCCCGAGGTGCACGAGATAATAAGTGAGAACCTGGACCGCTCCCCGCTTTATACAGGTAAGATCACCGGAACCGGTGTCCGCTACTGCCCGTCCATCGAGGACAAGGTGGTCAAGTTTCAAGACAAAGACTCACACCGGGTGTTTATTGAACCCGAAGGACTATCCACCAACGAGGTTTATCCCAACGGGCTTTCCACCAGCCTGCCTTTGGATGTTCAGGAGAGGATGATCCATGCGGTGCCGGGTCTTGAGCGCGCAGAGTTCACTCGTCCCGGCTATGCCATCGAGCACGACTTTGTCCAGCCAACACAGCTTTTTGCCTGGCTTGAAACCAAGACTATTCGCGATCTGTTCTTTGCAGGTCAGATAAACGGTAGCACCGGCTACGAGGAGGCGGCTGCGCAGGGACTGGTCGCAGGCATCAATGCCGCCCTGAGGATTAAGGGAGAAGAACCATTCATCCTTGGTCGAGACGAGGCCTACATCGGTGTTCTTATTGATGATCTGGTAACACGCGGCACCAACGAGCCTTATCGGATGTTCACCTCACGTGTTGAGTACCGCTTGCTTCTTCGTGAAGATAACGCCTGCGCCCGGCTCTCAGAGAAAGGTTATAGGCTGGGGTTATTGCGCGAGAGGGACTATCGCAGGGTCCAGGAGGCGGAAAAAGTATGTTCAGAGACGATAAAGCGATTGGAAAAGAGCCGTCCTGAGATTGAAGAAACGAATCGGATCCTTGAAAAGCATGGATTTACGTCCACCACGGACAAGCTGAGCCTTGCTGATCTCCTGCGCCGCCCCCAGCTCTCCCTTGACGATATCGAAGAACTCGATGAGACGCTCAAGGAACTTTCATCTTTCGTCAGAGGGAGGATACAGATCGAGATCAAATATGCCGGATACATCAATCGCACCCTTGAGGAGGTAAAACGTTTTCAGCGCATCGAGAAGGTACGGATTCCTGAAGAGCTTTCCTTTGAGCAGGTGCCCGGCCTTTCCAACGAGGTTATCGAGAAGCTTACCGCGATCCGTCCTTCCACCCTGGGTCAGGCCTCGCGCATCTCAGGTATAACGCCGGTGGCGCTTCTGGCGCTCTACCGTTATCTCAAGGCAGGAGATGAGTCAGAATCTGACAGCTGAGCTGATTTCTTTCAGCAAGGATAGGGGAGCTGATCTTTTCGGGATTGCTGATCTTTCTCGCATCTCTCCCGAACGCAACCTGATCTCTGAACAAGTCAAAAAGGGCATGAGTCGCGTGGTGGTGGCAGGAATAAGACTCTCCGAGGCGATACTTGCCGAGATAACCGACCATCCTACCCGCACCTACTACCACCACTACCGTATGGTCAATATGGCGCTCGATCAACTTGCACTTTCCATCACCCGTTTCCTTCAGGAGCGTGACTTTGCCGCCTATCCGGTTCCTGCCTCCCAGATCACAGACTGGAAGAGCCAGCAAGGGATATTTTCACACAAGCACGCCGCTGTCCAGGCAGGACTGGGCTGGATCGGACGCTCGAATCTCCTGGTTACGCCTCAGTTCGGCTCCCAGGTTCGCTTGGTATCAGTTCTTACCGATGCATCCCTAGAAGCCGCCAAGCCTCTTCATGAAGACTGCGGCGTATGCCGTGCCTGCCTTGCGGTATGTCCGGCAGAAGCGATCAAAGATGATCCCGCGGCGTTCGATCACCACCGCTGCTATGCGCAGCTTGATAGTTTCGTGCGAAAACGTATCGTGGGTCAGCACATCTGCGGGATATGCGTCCGCGCCTGCTCCCAGAGCAGATAAGGAACCGGTGAGTGGGTGCTCCTTTTTAGCCGGAGGCTAACCTGTTCCCCGGAGGGGTAAAAGATCGCAGCGGCAATCATCGATACCCTGTCGTTGCGAGGAGCACGATCTCCCAGATCGTGCGACGAAGCAATCTCTTCACCCCACGCCGTTGCTTCGCAACTCTGCGGGGACCCCGGGATTTTGACCACCTTCTGACTACTTTCTGACCAACTTCTGGCCAGCTTTTGTCCAACTTCTGCAGAGGTTGACAAACCCTAGATAAAAACTATAATTAAGCGATGGCAGAGCAAGAGTTTGGAGAAATTATCGCGGTAGAAGGGCCGATAGTGAAGGTGAGGATACGCCCCCAATCCGCCTGTGCGGCTTGCGGCCAGAAGAGTGTATGCTTTGCTGCTGGCAAATACCGTATCCTGATTGCGCGGGCTCAAACTGGGATTCATGAGGGCGATATGGTTTCGATAGATTTCCCTTCCGGATCGTCAATTATCTCCTCTTTACTGATTTTCGTCGGTTCGGTGTCTGTTCCTTTGACCGCGTGGCTCATTGCGGAGTTGGCCAAGGCTCCGCTTTGGTTAAGGGTTGCTTCAGCCGCCGCTGCTTTGCTGGTTTACTGGGTATTTCTAATCAGCCTGAATAGACGCCTAAAGCGCTCGGGCTGGTTTCTGCCGCGTGCTGAGAAGACTAAAGGTGGGAGCCAGGAGCCAGCCCAATGAACGAGATCTATCTGGATAACGCCACCACCACTCAGCTTGACCCCTGGGTGCTTGAGGAGATGAAACCCTTCCTCTTGCAGGAGTATGCAGCTCCTTCAGGGCATTTCGGATATCAGGCATCGCTGGATGCGAAGGAGAAGCTGGAGCAGGCACGCGCAACGATCGCCCGATCAATCAACGCCGAACCCGAAGAGATCATATTTACCTCAGGTGGCACAGAGGCCAACAACCTTGCCCTCCTGGGCTTGGCGCGGGCGCTCAAGAAACCTGCCCATCTTGTCACCACCGCCATAGAGCATGAGTCGGTGCTTAACACCCTAAAGGCTTTGAAGAAGGAGGGGGTGGAGTTCACCCTGGTCGGGGTCGATCAGAATGGTCTCATTAAACTTGACGAATTCAAAGCAGCTCTGCGTCCTGAAACGATCCTCTGTTCAGTCCAGCTGGTAAACCAGGAGGTAGGCACTATCCAGCCTTTGAAAAAAATCGGCAAGCTATGTGCGGAGCGAGGGATCGGTTTTCATACCGACGCCGTGAACGGCTGGGGCAGGGTTGGCTTTGATGTTAAAAAGACGAACCTCTCGCTTGCCGCCCTTACCGCACACAAGATTCACGGGCCCAAAGGGATCGGCGCCCTTTACAAACGCAAAGATGTAAAACTTTCACCCATCATGTATGGCGGATACAACGAGTTCGAGCTGCGGCCGGGGACTGAGAACCTTCCAGGTGCGGTGGGGATGGCCAGGGCTGTCGAGATGATGAAGCCCGAACATATCGAACATATCGATAAACTCAAGAGGATGCTCTGGTGGGGGATCAAGAAAGATATA
Organism: Candidatus Stahliibacteriota bacterium; assembly: GCA_004375895.1. Lineage (GTDB taxonomy): Bacteria > Hydrothermota > Tepidihabitantia > B3-TA06 > B3-TA06 > B3-TA06. The sequence continues at coordinate 3,751 of SOJW01000050.1, read as the reverse complement.
CCCTGGGTGCATCTTAACGGCTCCATTGATCGCGGTGCGCCCCATATCATTAACGTGACCTTTGACTACATCGAGGGTGAATCCATCCTTCTGCACCTTGACATGCAGGGAATCGCGGCCGCAACCGGCTCTGCGTGTTTTTCCAAGGCGCTTGAGGCGTCCTACGTTCTTCTTGCAATGGGCAGGCCGCACGAGCAGGCTCACGGCTCCATGCGCTTCAGCTTCTCGCGCTTCAACACCGAAGAGGAGATCAAGCGAACCCTCGATGCCCTTAAGGGGATCGTCGCCGATCTACGCAAGCTCTCACCCTTGACACCCGACAAGGAGGCCTAGATGCTGCCCTACTCCAAGAAGGTAATCGAGCACTTCAAGCATCCAAGGAACGTAGGAGAGATCAAGGACGCCGACGCTGTGGCAATGGAGGGAAGCCCGGCGTGTGGCGATATGCTGAAGATATCCCTCAAGGTTAACGAGAAGACCCATGTGATTACCGACATCAAGTTCGAGAGCTTCGGCTGCGCATCAAACATCGCCACCGCCTCAATACTTACCGAGATTGTTAAGGGGCGCACGATTGAGGAGGCGGAGAAGATCTCATGGAAGCAGGCTGCAGAAGAGCTTGGCGGCTTGCCCCCTGTCAAGATGCACTGTGCAGTTCTGGCAGTGGATGCCCTTCGCTCGGCTATTGAGCAGTGGAAGGAGAAGCACGGGCTCGTAGATAAAAAACCTACCACCCCTGACGTACTCCTGCGAAAGCTTCGCAACGTGCTCAACCCCCTTACCGGTGCCTCGATTGTGCGCATGCAGCTCCTGGTGAACTTCGACGTCGCCGACGGGGTGATAACCATAGACCTCGATCTTACACCTGATCACAAGTTCGCCGCCCACATCTCCGGGGAGATCCACGAGAAGCTAGATCATCTCTGGGACGTAAAGGAGGTGCGCGTTAACTTCGTGGGCGAACCCGAGTCCTAGATCAACTCACTGAGTCAATAGGCGATTTCTGAAAAGAAAGACACCTACAGCTAATTAAAGATTGGTTCTGAGTCTTATCCACTTGACAAATCAAGCCGCAGTGATTAAGATCGAGGTGAAATCGCATCAAGATAACCAAACAAGGAGGCGGTATGAACTGGTTGTTAGTGATGCTTTCCCTCATTGCCTCTGGCGAGGTAGATCAGGGGATAACTGCTGAGGTGTGGTCGGTGGAACCTGAGGCTGTCGTTGGGGAGATTCCGGGGCCTTGGCAGGCAGAACAGCTGGGGTTGCGGGTCGTCTATGACGGCCAGACCTATGATGAGGTTAGCTTCCGCATGCTGCTTCCGCCTTTGACCGGACTCGTCCTGCGCTGCGATCCTGACGCCCTTACCCTTGCCGATACCCTTGCACCGGACTACGGTCTGACTGCAGATGCCGAGGCCGCGGTTGAGGCGGCTCCTCGCTGGCTCCGGCCTGATCTCGTTGATAACCTGATGCAGGTGAGCGATTCGCGCCAGAACACCCTGGCTGAGATGATTCTTAACCCTGCCGATCCCCGCTTACGCGACGAGATTGCCTTCCAGGCGGCACATATCTCACCTCCACACCTTATGGCTATGGATCTCTCTATCATTGAGCGCAACCTGGATTCACTGTTCGCGATCGACGAGGAACTGAACTATGTTGAGATCGTTGATTACGGCGATCCTGCCACCGATGAGGATTACTACTCCACTACCCAATACAAGGCGCTGGAAGACAGTGTCGAGGTTAGCTTCGAGATTCCACGCGAGATTTACTACTGGTACGTAATCATGCCGCGCATCACAGACGAGCTGCCCAAGATCATCTATAACAAGTTCTGGCGAGAGTTCCTTTACTACGACAACGGAACTACTTCCTATACAGAGAATCCGGACACCACCGGTGACCCTTATTCTCTCCTGCGCGACGTTCTTGATGATATTACCTACGTCTGGGACGGTGAAAGGCACATCTGGGCCGGTGATCGCGAGCACTCAACAGATATGGGTGCCATAAACGCCATCGGCTGGTGGACATCAAGGGTCCTGCCTCGATCCGCTACAATGCCCCGTCCGATTCAGCCTTCAGAGATCGCTGTCGACCACGACGGCAACTGCGGTGAGTGCCAGGACCTCTTCTGCGCCGGGCTGCGAACCGGCTTGATACCGGCTCTCGGCGTGATGGACATCAACGAGGATCACGTGTGGAACGCGTTCTGGTGGCCTGATGATTATCTATCTTCAGAATCGGGCGGGTGGTATCCATGCCAGGTTGATCTGGGCGGCGGGGTTACGCACGCTGCGGACTCAGGCTGTGCTTACGACAAGGATCGCGGCGGCGGCAAGTACTGCTCAATGATCTGGAACTGGCGGCCAGACGGCTTTCAGTGGAGTTCGATCGAGACCTACTCGGCCTCATGTACCCTGACTGTCGCTGCGTACGATACGTTCGGCAGGCCGGTCCCTAACACTGACGTCAAGCTGTTAAGCGAAGGCTGGAAAACGATTCAGAAATATAGAGGATTTTCAGGGATTACTGACCGTAATGGGGTTTACACAACTACACTGGGAGAAGAACAGAACTACTACGCCTCGGTTTACCTGCAGAGCCTGGGGCAGATTATTGATTCCGCTTCGGCACCCGCTGGTACGCATTTTGCTATCCCCTGTACACTTACCACCAACTATAAGCCTCAGCCCCGCGAACTTGATTTCTACACCTACGAGCACTTCTCCATCGAAGGAAAGATCGATTCCACCCTCCCATTACCCTCTGAGGAAGTCTGTTACATTGTGTTCTTCAACAACCATGCTGAGATGGGCGAGGTTATCTCCGGTACCGTTTCATTTGATGGTACGGATTTACGACTTCAGGTTGATGCCGAGTATGATCTTGGACATTGCTCCACCTATTCCTACGAAGAGAGGTCGAGCCAATCGGCTGTGAAGTTTGCTCCAGGTAAGCTTACTGACTTCATGATCACGGATTATGAGGGTGTGCGTGTTTTAGGTGTTGCCGAGCCCTCCTCGCCCTCCTCTGTGATGCGAGAACCACTGGTTCTCGAGATGCTGCCATTTTCTCGCGGCAATGTAACAAGCTTTACGATCACCGGCTGTTGGGAACCCGTGAAGCTGGCCATCTATGACAAACTCGGACGCAGGGTATATGAAACTTCAGCTGATCCAGATCCCTCAGGTAACGCGAGTGTAAAGTGGCATGGCATAGATCGCGTGGGACAGGCTCAGCCTTCAGGTGTTTACTTCGTGCGGGTCCAGTCCGGTAACCAGCAGTTGGTTGGCAAGTTCGTTATGCTGCGCTGATAGGTGCGCTGAAAATAGGAATGGGAAAGGAACATAGACTCTGCCTGCTAACCATCTCTTGGCGCACAGACTCGATTTGCTTGACAACCTTTGCTATCACGGGTAGAATCAAGTAGAGCATAGATGAAACGATGCAAACAAACCTGGAGGTTTTGATGAGAGCCAATGGCCGTAGTGTTCCCCTACTTGCACTTGCCGTGATATCGTTGCCCCTTGCGGCCGGGGCGGTTCAAGCGGGCGAGCTGCAGTACGTTTTAGAGTTTTCCTCAAGCGAGCTTCGTATCGAAGCAAGGGATGAGTACACCCTTATCTCGTTTGCCGACGCTTCATACGACGCGGAGCCCGGGCATCCACTCGTGCCTTTCATGGCCAGGCGCTATCTTCTTCCAAGGGGTATGCGCGTAAGCCGGGTTCGCCTTGAGGCCACA
>SOJW01000053.1 GCA_004375895.1 Candidatus Stahliibacteriota bacterium | reverse complement strand
GATTAAGGTGCGTTAGTCCCAGGAAGTTATGGAGAGGCCCCGCAAGGGTATTTCCTTGTGCACGGAGCGTAAGCTCCGAATAATTATGAGAATGCCCCGGAGGGGTACGGGGGGTGTTACGGGTGTTACGGGTGTTACGGGTGTTACGGGTACGTGTCATTCGGTGCCCTCAAGAAGCTCTTTTGCGTGCGCGCGCACGGTATCGGTGATCTCCTCTCCACCCAGCATCCGGGCAAGCTCCTCCACACGTCCTTTCCTGTCCAGCGCTTTGATGCGGGTGAGGGTTCTTCCTTTCCTGACCTCCTTGGTTACCCGGAAGTGAGCATCCGCGTAGCGCGCGATCTGTGGAAGGTGGGTCACGAGAAGGATCTGTTTTTTACGAGCCAACTCCTTGAGTCTTTTGCCTATGGTCTCAGCAGTGGCTCCACCTATACCAACGTCGATCTCGTCGAACACCAGCACCGGTACTTGGTCTGAGTCTACAAGGACCGTCTTTAAAGCGAGCATGATGCGCGAGAGCTCGCCGCCCGAGGCTATCCGCGCCAATGGCTTCGGCGCCTCCCCCGGGTTGGCGGAGAACAGGAACTGCGTCTCCTCAAGGCCGTTCTCAGCGAGCCGGTAGCGAACCCCATTCTCTTCATACAAACCGTCGGGGTCATTGGACCGCGGAAACTCAACAGCCAGCTGGGCCTTGGGCATGGCGAACCCTTCAAGCTGGTTTTCCACAGCACGCTGGAACTCATCCCTGGTCTTTTCTCTTGCCTCGGAGAGTTCGCGTGCAAGCCCCACAACCTCAGTGCGGAGCCTGGCTTCTTCCTTTTCAAGTTTGGCAATCTCCTCGGCGTCCAGCTCGATAGAGGAAAGCTTGGTCTCCAGATCAGCCCTCAGTCTGACGAGTCCCTGCTCGTCAACGTTATGCTTGCGGCAGAGCTTCTCGAAGGCGAACAACCGTTCGTTTATCTCCTCCAGCCGCTGGGGTGAGTACTCGATTGAGGAGCGGTAGCGCACCAGTGTTCGCCACATCTCGTCTGTTGCCACCTCGGCCTCTGTCAGGGTTTTGAGCGTCTCCTGAAGTGATTGATCCAGTGCTGCCAGATCCTTAAGCATCTGGGTTGCAAGCGCCAGCCCTTCAAGTATGGAAGCCTCCTTCTCGGAGACGAGTTCAATCAACCGACTTGCCATCTTTTCCCTGCGTTCGGCCGAGGCCAAAAGCTCCTGCTCTCTCTTGAGTCCTGCAACCTCACCAGGCTTGGGATCGAGCTTTGCGATCTCTGAAAGCTGGAAGGCAAGAAAGTCCCGCTGCTCGCGGCGCTGGGCAAGATCGCGTTTCAGTCTCTTGATCCCCTCAAGCAGCTTATGATAATCGTTGAACTTTGCGGCGTACCGTTCCTTGAGTTCTTCAAGCTCTCCGTAGGCATCGAAGAATCTTCCGTGGGTGACCGGTTTCAGGAGAAGCTGGTGCTGATGCTGGCCGTGGATGTCAACGAGATCGTCGCCCAGTTTGGAGAGTGCTGATTGGGTGGTCTGACGCTGGTTGACGAAGTTGGCAGCACGCTTGCCTTTGAGGGCGCTACGAAGGATAAGAAGCACGCCTTCCTGATCGGCGCCTACCCAGTCGGGAAGCTTGAGATCATCGACGCTGAACGACGCCTCCACCTCAAGCGGGTCTTTATCCGATCGGAAAAGTTCATCCGTTATACGCTCACCGAGCACGACCGACAGCGCGCCTAGAAGTATTGATTTTCCTGTGCCGGTTTCCCCTGTGAGTATGTTGAGTCCCTTTGATAGATTGAGCTCCACCGCATCGATTAAAGCGAAGTTTCGGATACGCAGCCGCTCAAGCATCGCGCATGCCTCCCCAGCGCATCTTTCGGCGAAGGATCTGGAAGAATGAAACATCTTGGGGCATTACGATCCGGGCGTGACGTTCGGCCCTACAGAAGGCAACCTTCTCGCCGGTCTCTAACTGGCGTCTTTCCTGTCCGTCGATTGTGAGGATCACCGGAGGGTTCTTGGAGCCTACCTCTACTGTAACCGTGTAGGTGGGTGGGACCAGCATCGGTCTTGCCGATAGGGCGTGTGGACAGATAGGGGTGAGGATCATCGCCTCAAGCCGTGGATCGAGTATAGGCCCGCCCGCGGCAAGTGAGTAGGCGGTGGAACCGGTAGGCGTAGAAACAATCAAGCCGTCGCCCGTAAAGCGGGTCAGGAACTCACCGTTCACGTAGGTCGAGAGCTCGATCACGCGCGCGTCCGAGCTCATATTGAAGGTGGCGTCGTTGAGGGCAAAGAACTCCTCTTTTCTCCACCTCACGCGAATAAGCATCCGTTCCTCAATCCGCATCCGCTTTTGACCCAGGTCCTTGAGGGCTGTTTCCAGTTCTGAGGAGGGGAACGCGGTAAGGAAACCGAGGCCGCCCAGGTTTATGCCCATTATGGGCACCTGGAGTTCTCCTGCCTCGCGGACCGCCCGAAGCATCGTTCCGTCGCCTCCAAGCGCGAGAAGAAAATCTACGGATTCATCAAGTGGGGCGGAGATCAGAAGTTTGTGCCCCTTCTCTTTAGCCCACCCATCGATACGTTTGAGGATCTCAGTAGCGTTGGGCTTTTTCTTGTTGTAAACCACCGCTATCTTCATGATCTCCCCACAAATAGAAAACGCAGATTCCCGTAACTATCAACCCCCTTCTTAAACTGCAGGGGTGAGGTTTCGGCGTAGCGCTCAAGCGGCTCCTCAAGCAGTGGGTCTATCTCAATGGCTGCAAGTCCTTTAGGGGAAAGGAACCTTTCCGCTTTATCAAGGATCCTTTCTACTACCCTGAAGCCGTCAGACCCGCCGTCAAGCGCTATGAGAGGATCGAAGTTGCGCACCTCTCCAGGCAGCCAGGCAAGGAGATCGGTGGGTATATAGGGAGGATTGGAGATCAAAAGATCCAGCCTTCCTTCAAGCTTTAAGGCACCCTCAAACTCAAAGAGATTGCCCATGACGAATTGAATATGCTCCTTCAGCCTTTCTGCGTTTCGCTCAGCTAACCTCAGGGCAATAGGGGAGATGTCGGTAGCGATCAGGCGGGCTTCGGGGAAGCTTCGCGCCAGGGCTATTGCGATTGCGCCGGTGCCTGTGCCAAGCTCGAGGATCACCTTGGGAGCTTTGCCTAATTCATCCACTGTTCGTTCTACCAGCTCAGCCGTCTCCGGTCTCGGTATGAAAACCCCTGGTCTGACTTCCAACTCGAAATCGAGGAAGGAGGCGGTCCCCACCAGAATCTCGAGAGGAGTACCCTCCTCCCGCCTCTTCACCAGGTCAATCAATTGCCCCTTCTGCTCATGGGTAAGGGATGCTCGATCAACCACCAGCTCGGGCAGCGATCTTGCGGCGACGTGTTCTAATAACAAGAGCCTCTCCTGCCATGGGATTTTTGCTGAAGCCTGTCTGGCTTCCTCAATCGCCGTTTTGGACATATCGCCGCGCCTCCTCTTCAAGAAGGAGGGAGTGAAACTCTGCCAGGTCGCCTGCAAGTATCTCACCAAGCCTGTAGAGACTCGCCTTGATGCGGTGATCGGTCACCCGGTTCTGAGGGAAGTTATAGGTTCTTATCTTCTCGCTCCTCTCGCCTGTTCCGATCTGCCCCCTGCGTTCGGCGTCCTCTCGTGCCTCCTCCTTTGAGCGCATGAGATCCTGCAACCTTGCCCGAAGGATGCGCATGGCCCTGAAGCGGTTTTGATGTTGTGATCGTTCGTCCTGGCAGCTCGCTGTAAGACCTGTCGGTTTGTGCCTGATGCGTACCGCCGAGTCGGTGACGTTCACGTGCTGTCCGCCTTTTCCGGATGCACGGAAGGTTTCTATCACAAGATCTTTGGGATCGATAGCCAGATCCTGCTCCTCGGCTTCAGGGAGCACTGCCACGGTTACGGTTGATGTATGGATGCGGCCCGAGGCCTCGGTCTCAGGCACGCGCTGAACACGGTGCACGCCGGATTCAAATCGCATGTAACGGAAGGCTTCTTCCCCTTTAACAAGAAAGACGATTTCCTTGAAGCCGCCTATCCCTGTGGGGTTTGAAGAAAGCACCTCTTGGCTCCATCTCCGGCGTTCGAGATAACGGGTGTACATGCGGTAAAGGTCACCGGCAAAGAGACCTGCCTCATCTCCACCGGCGGCGGCTCGTATCTCCATGATACAGTTGCGCTGCCAGCGCTCGTCGGTCGGGATCAGCAAGGCACGCAGCTCGCTTGTCAGCCGATCCCTTTTTCTCTCAAGATTAGCAATCTCCGCCCGAATGGTATCCAGAAAGCCTTCCTCTTCTTCTCCTGCAGAAAGCATCTCCTCTGCGGCCGCTAGCTCCTTGAGTGTGCTTTGCAGATGCTCTCCGACGGAGAGTATCTGCCCGCATCTCTTATACCGGTAGGAGAGGTTTTTGAGCTCTTTTGGATTGGAGATCACTGCCTGATCGACCAGCTTGGCCTCAAGTTCTTTCTTCTCCTCAGCAACAGGGGCAAGACGCTCAAGAAGCCTTAATGCATTGGACCTGCCTTTTGCCTCGGAGTTTGCGTTACTCATAAGCGGTCTTTAACTAGGAGGGAACCTGTGAAGGAGATACACCACTATGATTAAATCTTAGCATTCGTCATCGGCTCTCTTTTTCTCGTTCGCTATTTCTTGAACTTATCGCGCAGCTTGAGGTAGCGGATGTATTCATCCAGGTCCGGGATGCTGCGCACGATGATCTCATCGTCGCCTACCTTGATAAGCTCCACGTCTTCCAGGCGCTTCAGGTATTCTGCTACCTTTTTGATGTCAACGCCGGTGATATGGGTGATAGTCTCAGTGGAAATCTCATCAAGGCTTACCCCTTCATCCATCGGCGTACCCTGTTGCTTGGCGCGAGCCAGGATGAAGTGGATGATACGCTCCTCGTCGCTTTTGATGGTAAGATACTTGAGTTGCTCATCAAGGATGCGAATCCGCTTTGTAAGTGTTTCGATGACGTAAGCGACCAACGGATTCTCGTTGATCTTGGAGATGAACGACTCCTTGTCGATAATTATGAGGTCCGTTTCCTCTATTGCGGTGGCGCTGGCGGATCGCGGGCTGCCGTCAATCACCGCCATCTCGCCGAAGAAATCACCTTCCTTAAGCACCGCAAACACCTTCTCCTGATCCTCCTCACCTACGGAGATTTTGATCTTGCCCTTGCGGATGAAGTACATCACCTCGCCTGTATCCCCTTCATGGAAAAGCACTTCACCCGGCATCAACTGTCGTTCGTAACGTGGTTTTTTCTCCCACATGGACTTCCTCCTACAATAGCTCTAGCCCGTAAGCTTATCCGAAAATAACCCCCCTGTCAACCCGTACCCGTAACACCCCGTAACACACCCCGTAACACCCCCCGTAACACACCATCTTAGTCATCGCGACCGAAGGGATGGTGGCGATCTTTAATGCTCCCTTTCGCCTGAGAATGTAGGGGCCGACCTCAGCGTGCCCCTTGGGGTACTGAGTGCCCCATAGGGTATCAGGTCGGCCCGCTTACTATCTAATTCCCCTCCCCTGGTGGGACAGTGTGCCCTGTTAATCCCACCGTCTGGGGCCGTCGGGTAGGGGTTAGGGGAAGGGGGTTATTTTATCAAGATGACTTTCTGTGCCGACGCCTTACCCTCACTCGGCACTATGAAGTAGACCCCCGGATTGTGGTTCTTGCCCCAAGTTACCGTCTCGCTTTGGCCGAAGGCGCGTATCTCATCCACCTTGCGGCCTGTTGCGTCGAAAATAGAAGCGTCCGTTCGGATACAATAGTACAGACTGGAGCACCCGACTGGGGCACGCTGAGCCTGTGCTGCTGGAAGATGTATCGACCATGGACAGGAAGGAGCGGTTTACGTCATCACCAACTCAGCGGAGTTAGTGACTATCCTAGCCCGAAGAAGCTCTTATCGTATTACGACGGCTTTTGTCGTGTAAGTTCCTTCCTTTGTTTCGAGCACGCAGAAATAGATCCCGGACGCGACCTCGCGACCCTTTCCATCTCGCGTATCCCATTCTGTTTGATGGTAACCGGCAGGCATATCTTCGTCCAGGAGGGTCTTGATCATCCGGCCGTTGATGTCGTATATCTTCAAACGCACCCTTGCAGGGTAGGGGAGTCCGTAAGATAAGGTAAGTGCAGCCGGAGCGATCTGCAGGGTAGGGGAGAGTTGTTCAATAAAGGGCAGATCAGGACGCGGCTCCGCGCGCTCCGCTACGTAGGAGCCTTCAGGGGGTCTGATGGATAGTACCCCGCCTGATACCACCCTGTAACCGAGAGGCATCCCTTGAGGCAGGACGTACCATGCGGTGGTGATCGGATCAGGGCTATCGGGTCCCCAGCCAAAATTCAGGTGGTACTGGTCGTCCTCGCCTTCAATCTCACGCAGCCCGTCGCAGACGATCGCATGGCCGTTTGAACCGTCCGGATAGTGTATACCCAGCTCCGCAGGCAGGGCATCTTTCATGTTCTGGCTTAAGGTGTCGTAGAACCACGCTGTGTTTTTGTCCACATTCATCGCCGAGGGGTATCCGAATTTGAACATCAAGGCGAATGAAACGCGATCTACGTTGGTTCCCGACCCACTGCTTGAGTAGTGCATCTTGACAAAGATGCCGCAGGTGAAGGCAAGCGCGGCAACATCGTAATAACCCGGGGTGGAATCTGCAAGGTAAATATTCCTCAAATCTTCCAGGTATCCATTCAGGGCGTTGAACGAGGGGAAGTCGTATGTAGAGGAGTCCTGGTCAATGCGTATATATGGACTTGTCATCATTGAGACATATCTGTCCCACTGGTAGAGTTGAACTTCACTCATATAGTTTTTTCTGTTACAATGATAGTCTACGATCTGGGACATCGCCGTGGCAACGCACCCCACCACGCATCGCTTGCCTGTTCCCGGATCTTTGGGGCAGTAGGCATTGTAAGGGTAAGTTTGACGCCAGGTGGTTTCAACCCATCCACCCGTGTGGGTGAAACCTGGAGAGGGCCACTGCCCGGTTAGCTCAAGCAATACTTCACCCGCAAGGTAGTTCTCCCATGAAGAGTTGTTCGCACTTAAGATGTTTGCGTCCGTTATAGAGACGGCTTTTTCTCTTAAAGCGAGGTCGGTTTTTAGCATGCAAAGCAGGATGTTATCCGCCTCCCCTTCCCAGGGGAAGTTGCAGCGATACGAATAGGCAATTATCGGGGCGAGCTGGGTATTTCCAGAAAGTACCACGAATCCTCTTGGTGTTAGCTCGGCAACGTATCCCAGAAGCTGGTTTGATTCATTTTCACACAGCTCCTTGAGTTTGTCTACGGTGATGGTTTGATTCTCAAGGTATGGGAGTTGGCTCCATACGTTGGTCATGGATTGGATGTGGGTCATTGCCGCTTTTGTAGCCTCCTGGGGGGTAACCGTTGCAGCCGGAAGCCAGCCTGCCAAGATTACAAAAAGGGAAACCGTAGCGGCAAGCGTCCTCCTTGCCCAGAGATTTATCTGCAACATTGTGATCTCCTTTTACCAGATTGCCCGATTATAATTATCTATAGGTGCACGTCAAGTTTTTTATACCCTGAACCCTGCGCAGACACTTATTCTGAGTTGTAAAAAATCTAGTTCAGCAGTACCACCTTGCGGGATGCTGAGAACCCAGGTGTTGTGAGACGCACAAAGTAAACGCCAGGCGGTGCATCCGAGGTATTCCAACGTACGCAGTGTCTGCCTTGCTTCCAGGTGCCGGACGCAAGGCGGGTTACGGTCTTGCCGGTCAAATCATAGACGGAAAGGGTGATCTCGGTAGGGTGCCCTAGAGAGAAACTCACAGTAACAGAGCGTGTAGTCGGATCGGGGGAGACTGGGTCCAGATTGAACTCGCCGGGGACAGGGGTTTCCGTTATACCTACTTTGTAGTAGAAGGTGTCCACAAGCGGCGGGTAGCTGATATTTATAGGCCAATTATTCTCCGCCCAGAAGGTGATCTCGTAGACGGCAGGTGCAGGATCAGCCTCGTCGAACGTCGCCTTTATGGTGTCGTAAGGTTCTATCTTCCACACAGGGACGGAGTCCAGGTATACCGGGTCCTGAGAGTCCAGGTCTACAATAAGGCAAATTAAAGAAGGTTCCTGGACTTCTACGCCTCCGCGTTCAGCGTACCACGCCCGAGGCCTGAAGGGCTCTTGCTGAATCCTCTCCGGCGCGATTATCTCGTAAGGGGTTATGTCAAGGCTGTCGGCGGCTGCGGTGCTCACTCCTAATACCGGCAACGCCAGCAGCATAAGTACGCTAAAGATAACCATCGTTCTGCTCATTTTCCCTCCTGGACGAATATCTTCTCTTGCTTATCCAAGGCCACAACTCGATCGGTAAAATCCTTACTAATTTTAACTGATTTTAGGGATATGTCAACCCATAACATACCCCTGGGACGCGCATAGGGTTGACAAGGGGTTTAAACCCCTTGCCCTTGTCTACCGGATAAGGATTACCTTCTGGATGGTTGAAGAACGCCGGGACCGAACTCGGATGAAATACACCCCGGACCCGTAACACTTACCCGTGGAATCCCTGCGGACTGTTTGAATATCTAAGCACTATCTGAGAACCCACGGAAGTGAATACATGCAGATTGAAGTTATCAGATGCAGGCGTTTCATCTATTCCGGTATAGCCGAATATATCCGTAAGCGGTGGATGACTGATGTTCGATCCGCTTCCATCCTCTGCCCAGAAAGTAATTATATAGCCGCTGGTCTCAAGAGCTGGTTCCGCAAACATCGCCGTGAATTCTTCGTTGGCTGCAAAACAGTGTACGAGGGTATCCTCGTATAAAATTTCAGAGAGGTCCAAATTCTCGATCCTACACATCAGATACACGTATGGGGTTTCCTGGACCGTCCGTTCCAGATATATAGCGGTGGGATTGAATGGTTCGAACTGCATCGGTCTCGGGAATATTATCTCGACGGGCGTTACGTCAAGGCTGTCCGCCGCGTGGTTTACCGACGGCAGCGCCAGAATAATCAAAGCAAAGATCACTATGGATTTACGCACAATTCCTCCTAGTTTATATCTTTATAGTAGTGCCCTTTATCAAGAATGTCAAGCCTTTGGGCGAGAAGTAGCCAAAGTCTTCTATGAGTTGACAACTTGCACCTGATCCGTATGCTTGGAGTCCGAGCACGCAATCTCTGGAATTTGAGAAAGGAGTGCTGATGCGGAGAAGAGTTATCATAATGGGAGCTGCGGGACGCGACTTCCACAACTTTAATGTATGCTACAGAAACAACGAGAACTACGAGGTTGTGGCGTTCACCGCAACCCAGATTCCCGAGATCGAGGGCCGTCGTTATCCTTCGAGTTTAGCAGGTTCGCTTTACCCTGAGGGGATAGAAATAGAGGCGGAGGAGAGGTTGGTTGATTTAATCAAGAAGTATGATGTGGACGAGGTTGTGTTTGCCTATTCCGACGTAAGTCACGAGTATGTGATGGATCGCGCATCTACAGTACTTGCCGCAGGTGCCGACTTCAGGCTTATGGGTCCGAGGAGCACCATGCTCTCCTCCAAGCTTCCGGTGATCTCTGTGTGTGCGGTGCGCACCGGTGCGGGCAAGTCCCAGACCTCGCGTGCGGTCGCCAAAATCCTTGTCAAGTACGAGATCCGCTACGCTGCGGTGCGCCATCCCATGCCTTACGGTGATCTGGCCGCTCAGGCGGTACAGCGCTTTGATACAATTGAGGATATGGACAAACACAACTGCACCGTAGAGGAGCGCGAGGAGTACGAGCCGCACATCCAGGCAGGCAGCACCGTTTTTGCTGGGGTGGACTACGGCGCGATCCTTGCCTCCTGCGAGAAGGAGTTCCAGCTGGTGATCTGGGACGGCGGGAACAACGACATCCCCTTCTATCGGCCTGATCTCGCCATCGTGCTTGCCGATCCCTTGCGCGCCGGTCACGAGCAGACCTACTATCCGGGTGCGGTGAACTTCCGCATGGCTGATATGATTTTGATAAACAAGATCGGTTCCGCCACACCAGAACAGATTGCGGAAGTGGAAGAGGCGGCAAAGCGCCTGAACCCCAAGGCCAGAATCATCAGGTCCGCCTCGCCGGTTAAGGTTGAGGACGAGAGTCTCATCCGCGGCAAGAGGGTTGTGGTGGTAGAGGACGGCCCCACGCTCACCCACGGCGGCATGAAGATAGGTGCGGGAACCATCGCCGCCAAGAAGTTCGGGGCGGCTGAGATCGTTGATCCAATACCTTACGCGGTGGGACGGATTAAGGAAACGATTGAGCGCTACAACCAGACAGCACCCTTGCTGCCTGCCCTGGGTTACGGTCCTGAACAGCTTCATGACATGAAGGCATCAATAGACGCCGTCCCTGCTGATACGGTGGTTATCGGTACGCCGATTGATCTGCAGAAGGTGATTGAGATCGCCAAGCCTTCAACCCGGGTCTACTACGATCTCGACGATGCGGTGCTGCCCGAGCTTGAGGCGGTGGTTGCAAAACTCTTGCGCAAGCGCGGTTTGATCGCATAAACCCTAGGAACAAGCAATAGCCCCCCTGCGGGGTGATCTTAAATGAGAGCCTTAAAGAAGAAGCGGGACCAAAGTCCCGCTCTTTTCGATTTTCTCAACGGATAAGGCCCTATTCTTCCGTCTTCACCAGATTCTTCAGCCAGTTCAGAAGTTTCCCAGCGGTTTCCTTCTGCTGCTCGGCCTTTTCCTTGGTCGCCTTGATGGAGTCAATGGCCTCCTTCACTGCCTTGATGACCTTCTTTGCTGAAAGGGCAACCGTAGGATCAGCCTGTATCTGGTTGGTGATGTCTTTTATTGCAGCCTTGCCTTTTTCAGGGAGAGTGGTAAGCTCCTTGATTGCGGCCACATCCAGCTCGACGGCTTTCTGCACGTTGTCCTTAATAGAGAGAGCCACCTCCTTGCGATTACCGAAGTATTCCATGATCTGTTGCTTGATCTCGCTGTTCTGCCACATCTCTTCGAGTGCAAGGTCACGCGCTTCGAGTTCCTTGAGGTGATTCTCGTAGAGTTCCTGGGCTGCTTGCTTTGCTTTCTTCCCCTTGGCACCCTCGATCTCTGCCATTATCTCTTCCATTGTACTGGTAGGTTTAGGCAGTTCTACGATCGAGTCAAGAAGACCGAAGAAGGTTCCCACCGCATCGTCCATAAGGGCGCCTGCCTCGTCAATCTTTTCCTCAACCGCCTTGACCGAGTTGACGAAATCGTCGGTTGCAGCCATGTTGAGTTCGCCAGCCATGGCTATTACGGGGAGGATTAGCGCTAGAGCGATAAGATATTTTTTCACGATTCTTCCTCCTTGATTGGTAACGGATTATAGTCCAATAAAAGATCCTGTCAAGGGTATTAAGAGTATAATGCAGACTGTTCAAGACCGTTAAGGCATCCTGATTCACAGTTTTTATCTCCAGAAATATAATGATATTTCAGCACCTGGAATTACTTTAAACCCGTGCCTGGATTCTCAAGGATACCCCTGCCATTCTTCTAACAACTTACTAATTTCCCCCTCTATCAAGATGACTTCTTTACCTCGCCGTTGTTTAGCAGCGTCGCAGGAACCCCGAATTTAATGCTCCTTTTGTCCTCCGGACACTTGTACCACGAAGGGGTACTTGTGCCCTTTAGGGTAAAAGATCGCAGTTTCATCTGGAGCTACCTCGTTAGTATCACCTTTTGGGTAAATCCTGATTTGTTTGCAAGCAAGCGAATGAAGTAGACTCCAGGCATTTGATCCTCGCCCCAGGTGATGGTTCCTGACGATCCATCCGCATGTACCTCATCCACCTTGCGGCCTGTGGCGTCGAAGACCTGCGCGTGGAGACCCTCAGGATTGTTGTGATACAGCAGTACTATTTTGTTTCCGATAGGGGAGAGCGGGGTCCAAAGAGTTGGTGTTTCTTTCGCAGGTTCTTCGGCAACAAAACTAGTCATGGTGTCGTCTTTGGCATCGGTTTTAAGAAGTCAGATATCCTTGACTGCGTCACTTTAATCCGTAGAATCACCCGTAACACCCGCCCGTAACACACGCCCGTAACACCCGCCCGTAACACACGCCCGAGACACATGTTCGAGACACATGTCCGAAACACATGTCCGAGACACATGTCCGAAACACATGTCAGGCACATATACTGGCAACCTGATTAAATTGGAGGATTTATGGCCAAGCCTGAGATAAAGAAGCTACCCGGCCCAAAGTTCGAGGCCCTTATCAAGAAAGACGAAAAATACATCTCACCATCATACACACGCGACGGGATCTATTCGGTAGCCGCAGAACGCGGCCAGGGGGTAAATATATGGGACGTTGACGGCAACCGGTTTCTTGACTTTGCCGCAGGCATCGCGGTATGTGCAACCGGCCACTGCCATCCCAAGGTTGTTGCCGCGATTCGCGATCAGGCAGGAAAGCTTATGCACATGTCAGGCACCGACTTCTATTATCCACCGCAGGTCAATCTGGCAGAAAAGCTTGCGGTAATTACCCCAGGCTCACCCAACAAGAAAGTCTTCTTCTCAAACTCAGGTGCAGAGGCGGTTGAGGCCGCGATGAAGCTTTCCCGCTACCATACCAGGCGTCCCTACTGGCTTGCCTATTATGGTGCGTTCCACGGCAGAACCTTCGGGGCGTTGTCTCTCTCCTCCTCGAAATCGATCCAGCGCGAACGCTTCGCCCCATTGGTTCCTCAGGTTATCCACGTTCCCTATCCTGACTGTTACCGCTGCGCCTTCCACGAGACATATCCGAAATGTGATTTGGGGTGTCTTCGCTACATCGAGGAGGTGGTGTTCACGCGCGAGATTCCTGCAGAAGAGGTGGCCGCGTTCTTTACCGAGCCAATCCAGGGCGAGGGCGGCTACAATGTTCCGCCCGAAGGCTACATGAAGGAACTCAGGGCAATGCTCGAAAAGTATGGTATTCTCTTCGTGGACGACGAGATCCAGGCCGGCATGGGGCGCACCGGCAAGATGTTTGCCATTGAGCACGACGGGGTTCTGCCTGACATCGTGACCCTTGCCAAGGGGATCGCCTCTGGTCTGCCTCTGGGAGCCACGGTTGCCGCCTCCTCCATAATGGACTGGAAGCCTGGGGCGCACGCTTCAACCTTCGGCGGAAACCCTGTTTCCTGCCGTGCCGCACTTGCCACCATCGAGCTGCTGGAGGAGGGTCTTATTGCCAACGCTCGAGAGGTCGGTGCCTACTTCCTTTCCAAGCTCAAGGAACTGACAAACCGCTGGGATAATCTGGATCACGCCCGTGGCCGCGGCCTGATGCTGGCGGTCGAGGTAGTGAAATCTAAGGAGAGCCGTGAGGGTTGGCCTGAAAAACGCACCGCGGTGGTGCGTCAGGCGTTCATGCGCGGGCTTATCATCCTTGGCTGCGGCGCTTCGGGAATCCGGTTCATCCCGCCGCTGGTGGTCACCAAGGAGGATGTGGATACGGCGCTTTCCATACTCGAGGATGCCATGAAGGAAGTCTTTAAAAGGTAAACAAGAAAATCGGGCCGACCTGACGCTTGTGTTCTGTCGGGTGCGTAGCGGACACCAAAGGTGTCAACGTCCCTCCCTATTTTTTCTGCGATCTTTTTGCCGCAGGCAAAAAGGAGCAAATTAAATTAACCTCGTAGGGGCCGACCTTGAGGTCGGCCCGCATAATTAAACGGGCCGGTTTGAAAACCGGCCCCTACGTTTAATCTGTGTAATCCGCGTAATCTGCGGTTTTAAATGCTCCTTTTCGTCCCTCCATGCAAGAACGTTCAGCCCTCAGTGGCGCTTTATGATCCCGTGCTGGAGCAGATCGAACAGGAAGCTTGCATCTGATTTCTTGGACATACCAGGCATCTGTGGCTCGAAGATTACAAACAGGGTGGAAGCCAAAACGATCACGTGCGCCGTGCGTCGTGGATCGGAGACACGGAACTCGTCAGAGGCTATGCCATCCATGATTATCTTTTCAACGAAGTCCACGCTGGCCAGATAGGACTCTATGTTCAACGGATGCCCGGCCCAGCTTTTGTAAAGGCCCGGGGATTGGATAAAGCTCTGGGTAAGAATGGGGGTGACTCGCAGAAACTCCTCGGTTACGGACAGGTAAGTGGAAAGTTTCTCGACAGCCGTCTTAACTCCCTTGATCCGTTCCATATATGTAGTGTACCAGTCACGCCTCAAATAGATGATCACGGCGAAGAACAGGGTCTGTTTGCGGTCAAAATACTTGTAGAATGTTGGCTTGGATATACCGGCGTCGGCGCATATCTCTCCAATGGATGACTTACGACCCCCATATTGCTTGAAGTGCTTCTCGCCCGCCTTAAGGATCTTTTCGACTCTAGCGTCAGTAGGATTAATAAGTTCGCTGTAGCTAAGCAATTACCTCTCCCGTTGATGAATTTACAAGATGCGCTGTATGGTAATAAGACGAATCCCACCCCAAAACCGTTGCAAAAACCCCCGGTGAGTTATAGATGAGAAATCGCTGTCTCTTAAGGACTTACGAGTTTGCTGGTAAATGTTTTACTAGTAAAAAAACTGTTGGGTTAGCTATTTCTCTTCACGGAACGGAAGGAATAGCATGAGTGCAGCCACCCCAAGCATAAACACCCCGGAAAGCAGGGTGAAGCGAAAGCTAAAGCCGAGTGTTAGCTCAAAGAATCCCAGGGAGGTGGTGAAGCGAGGAACCCCTACATCTATCCCGTTAACGAGCAAGCCCTTGAGCCATGGAGCCTTAATGATCGGTTCAATGGCTGATGAGCATGCGGTGCCCAGAAGAACACCCAGCAGCGCTCCCCAGAGTGCTCCCCAGAGCCTGCTTTTTAGAAACCGCCTTTTCCTCATCTGCTGATCTTAGCCGTCTCGGAGGTCTTGTCAATCCCAAGGTGTGGAAGTATCGAGCGAACCGCGGCTCCGATAAGTGCGCCTGAGACAGTCCCGAGCACCACAAGTATTGGGGCGAGGTAGAAGATCGTGACACTCTGAACCACGATAAGATAGGCGATTGCAAGCTGGAAGAGGTTGTGCGAGACCGCTCCTGCAACGCTCACACCCACAGGACCAAACCAGCGGCCCAAGAGCTTGCGAATCCCAACCATGATCCAGTATGAGGGGATGCCTGCACCGAGAGCAAACAGGAAGAAGGGACTCAAAAAACGGCCTGAGAGGAGCGAGCCGATAACGATCTTTATCAAAAGAACAAAGAAGCCGTCCAAGGGTGAGAGCATGTATAAAGCCAGAAGCACCCCGATGTTGCCCACCCCGATTCGCAGCCAGGGGATGGGCAAGGGGATCAGGTTCTCCACCGTGTATAAAGCCACCGAAAGCCCTGCCAGGAGCGCAAGGTTGCGCTGCCTCGGGGTCAGCCCCCCCGTAACACCCGTACCCTTTCGGGGCATTTTCACTATTACTCGGGGCTTGCGCCCCGTTGTTTCGGACATAACACCCGTAACACCCGTAACACCCCTCGTTTTACCGGAGCTTTCTTGGCGGCCGGGGTCTCCTGGAGGTGTTTGTGAGGAGGGCGAGGAGGGCGAGGGCTTAGTAGGTGATCGCATCAAGTTTGCTCTTGCCTTCGATGCTTATAACGATCCGGTTGGGCAGACAGACGATCGTTTCGCCCGGTTTCGAGATCTTTCCCTGCCTGATGCAGAGCTTTTGCGGGCAGCTTGCCTTTGTGACCCAGACCTTCTTATCTTCGATGCGGACTTCGGTTTCTCCCAGTGGTCCTGGGATAACGAGGGAGGTGTCTTTTAAAGCGATTTCGAACTTTTCATCCGAAGTTCCTATTTTTATAGCACTTGGAGAATTCTGGTCCTTGAGAAAGCGAATCGCAAGCCAGCTTCCTGTACCCAGGATGACAAGGATTAAGATGAGGATTACGTCACCGCGCCTCAGCCAGCCTTTCACAGGACTATATCAACCTCGCGGCCGCAGGCAGCACATCGGTTTCCTTCGGTTTTTCCTATCTCGACCCCGTAGCCCATACGCTTGACGAGCAGGGCTCCGCAACCCGGACAGAGGGTGTTTTGGCCTTCCACAAGGATCAGATTGCCGAGATAGACGTAAGGCAGGCGAGCGTGGGTTTGTTCATAGGCCCGCAGCATGGTCTTGACCGGTGTCGGAGGGACGTTGTAGGAGCCATGAGGAAAGAAACGCGAGATGTGCAAAGGGATGGTAGGATCAAGACCTTCTATGAACGATACTACCTCATCTATCTGATCCGGTGAGTCATTGACTTCAGGTATCAGGAGGTTGGTTACCTCTACGTGCACCCCTGCCTCATGCAGCATACGGATTGTTCGCAGGGTGCTTTCCTCATCGCCCTTCACCACCTTGCGGTAGAACTGCTCATCCCCTTTAAGGTCTATGTTTGCGGCGTCTAGATGAGACAGAAGAGCTTGAAGCGGTTCCTCGTCAATCGTTCCGTTGGTGACGATCACGTTGTATAGTCCGGCCTCATGCGCGGCCTTGCTTGCGTCCAGAAGATACTCATACCATACCAGTGGTTCGGTATATGTGTAGGCGATCCCCTTGGAGGCGTGCTCAAGCGCCATCTTGACAAGTTCCTCCGGGGTTGCTTGACTGGAGCGTGTGCGATGTCGGGCGATCTCGGCGTTCTGGCAGAAGGGGCAGGCAAGGTTGCAGCCGTTTGCCGCTACCGAAAGTATCGTTTCTCCCGGATGAAAGTGATACAGCGGCTTCTTTTCAATGGGGTCCATATGTGCGGCTACCAGTTCACCGTAGGTTTCGGCTACAAGCGTTCCTTTCACGTTACGCCGCACAAGGCAGAATCCGGTCTGGCCCTCCTTTAAGGTGCATTCATGGAAACACAGTTTGCAGCGAACTGTGTTATCCTTGAGCTTCTCGTAAAATAAAGCCTCTTTCATCTCTCCTTAAGCTCCGGGAATCCTTTGGTGGTTAATATGTTTTTATCTTCTAAAACAATCGAGCCCTCAAATCCCTCAAGCCCCTCAAGCAGGGTGATTCCTTCCTCGCCCAGCACGAATAGGGCTGTGGCCCAGGCGTCTGCTTGAGTTGCGGTGGGCGCCAGAACGGTGGCAGAGATTACACCTCGAGCAGGCATCCCGGTCGCAGGGTCCATAAGGTGATGGTAGCGAATCACATCAACCTCAAAGTAGTTCTCGTAGTCTCCTGAGGTGGCGATAGCCCCTGAATCCACTCTTATTACGCCGATAGTCTCGTTCGGGTTAGCTGAGCGTGGGTGACGTATACCGATGCTCCATCTGGTTTTGGCTTTCGCAAACGTTTCAACAAACCAGCCTTCCCTGCGTTCGCCAAAGCAGAAGATGTCGCCTCCTGCGTCTACAAGGCCGGTCTTTACCCCTTCTCTCCTCAAGACCTCCACTGCCCTGTCCACCGCATATCCCTTAGCTATTCCTGAGAGATCAACACCTTTAGCCCGTTTGAGATCGAGTCTTATCGTATCGGCTTCAATCTCAATCATTCTGTAGTCAACGAACATCAGCACCTCCTCTATCTCTTCTTTCGAAGGTAGCTTGGGGTCATACTGGGTTGAGTCGTAAAAACCCCAGAGCTCAAGCAAAGGGAAGACGGTTGGATCGAACGCTCCTCCGCTCTTTGCCGATACCTCAAGGGCTTCGTCTATCAATCCGGCCAGCTCAGCCGAGACTATTTCAGCTTCATGATTTAGAGCCCAGACCCCGCTTTCCGGATCAAACACGCTCGTAAGACCCTCAACGCGGTCGATCTCAGCGAACGCCGCCTCGAACGCTTCTTGAAGATCTCCCTGTCCCCATGCCTTGATGCGTACATAGGTGCCCAGGGCAAACCGCCCCTCCTCCAAGGAGGTGCATCCAGCAAGAAGTAAGATCGCAAAAGCAAGGATTAAACGACGCATCCTTTATAATACATCGGACAAGGAGGCTGTCAACAATCAGGGATGAGGGGGTTGGTGGTTATAACTTTTGTTCAAGGGTTGACTTTTTGTATAATCCGAACCCGGATGTTATTGAAAACACATCAGCTAAGTCCTTGAATTCCTGAATGTTATGGGATAAGACTTTGGCATAGAAATTGCTATATGCTGATACGGACTTAAAAACTGCTCGCTTATGGAGGTGAAAAATTGGAGCCCTTCTGTTCTGATTTCAGTTCCTGTGACTGGCTTCATGACGATAAGGTAGTCGAGTGTCTGTTCCACGCTTCCAGGATTTCCAGTGTAGCATCCAAGATAGGCTTCCAGAAGAGACTTGACAGAGCATCAAACCTTCCTAGAATTGATAGAGTAGCATTCACCAGGGACTTCTAAAAGAGCACACACAAGTGATATGGGAGAGGGTGGGTTAAGAATGAGTTGAGTGTAAAACGTCAAATCAAAGGAGGCGTGTAATGCGTAAGACCCGAGTATTCGTTACTCTTGGGTTGTTGGCTGCGCTCCCGGTGTTCGGGCAGTGGCACCGGAGTGCAAGGCTCACAGTAACAGACTCAATCTCCTATACAAGCCGAACCGGTGGCTGGGGCATAGGGGTCACCGATGAGGACGTCCACATCGCGTGGTATGATAAAACCTTTTCCTCTTCTACCGTTCGTTACGGGCATTTTCCTATAGGATGTTGTCTCGAATCGCCAGCGTCGGGCATAGCGATAAACTCGGACTACGGCTGTGAGCCTGTTCTGTCTGCATCCGATACGAACGCCCACATTGACTGGTGTGTTGATTCTCTCTACTTCCGTGAGGTCGCCGGTATGGCAATTAATCCTATCTTAGGGCACGGTTGGCCCGGCACATCGAACCTTTGTCCGGCCGTGGCAGACGATGCTTCGGGCAACACCCATTGCGTCTTCAACTACTACGACGATTCTCTAGGGCTCTGTCTGGCATATCAGCGTCGTACGGCTGGAGGAGATTTCTCCGCACCGGTAGAGATAATTGGTCCTCCCCCTGGCTCTTACGGTTACTTACCGTACTACCCTACTATCTGCATCGGCCCGGATGGCAATATACACGTGGCCTGGATCCAGCCCTGGAAAGGCAACATCGGATACGGGACGAGCGCCGATGGTTCGAACTGGACCGTATCCGAGATACCGTCCACCCCCTGTAATATCCATGCTGCCCCCTCAATCTGCTGCAGTAAATGGGGCACCATCTGCGTGCTTTATGCAAGCCAGAACGACGAGATCCATGGTGTTTTCAAAAGCGGTGGAATGTGGAACTATCTGGGAAATCTGAGTAAAGCTGGCATGATCGGTGATGGTCCTTCGATATGTGCGGACACCTCAGGCTATATGTGGCGCGCTTGGCATGCGAGGTATCTTTCTGAAGAGGCGACCGCCGAGATCTACTGCGATGACCCCTATCAATCGCTGACATCCTATGACAGCTACGAATCTCGATACCCCAACGTAACTGCAGACCCCAACGGCAATATCCACATCATCTGGAGCGACAGCCGCAATGGCAACTTCGAGATCTACTACAACTGGCGCTTGGGCAAGGGCCAAGGCCAGGGCCGTGATCTTGCGGTGACCTGTATCTTCCGTCCTGCGGGAAGAATCGAGAATCAGTTCATCGTATCCCCTAGTGCTAGAATCGGCAACTTCGGCGAAGCCCTGGACTCCTTCTACGCGAATTGCAAAATCACCGGTCCGGGATCCAATTACAGCAAAAACAGCGTGATGACCAAAATTATCCCTTCTGGTGATGATACCTTAATCGGATTCCCACCTTGGACACCTTCGGGTAACGTTGGTGATATATATGAGGTCAAGGTCACGGTTTACATGTTGCCTGATAGTAACATCTATGACGACAATCCCTCAAACAACGTCTTTGTTGATTCCTGCATTATCCGGGGCGTTGCGGTTACGGCGACAACGATCCTTGAACCCCAGGAAGGCGATACGCTGGAACACCTTAAGCCTAACGCATACTTTACGAACACCGGAACCGAACCGGCGGCGAACTTCTACTGCCACTGCGATATCACCTCTGCCGGTTTTCACGGCGATGATTATGCGGACAGCGTACTCGTAGCGGGTAATCTTGCGGTCGGTGACTCGATCTTTATCGGGTTTGACGACTACGGATGCGAGGAGAACCGTTCCTATGTTGCTACGTTCCATGCGACCAGCGCGACTGAAGATACGATATACTCCCCGCACATCCAGGTGCATTTCCACGGCCCCTATACAGGGGTTGCCGAATCGGCTGAGGTTCTGCGTATTGAGCTTGCAGGAACAAATCCCTTTGGGGCGCCGCCCTCTATAGATTACTTGATTGGGGTTCCCACAGAGGTTTCCATACGGGTCTACGATGTGAGCGGAAAGCTTGTCGAGATACTTCACGACGGAGAGCTGTCGGGAAGAGGCAGGCTCCATTGGAACGGAAAGGACCAGGAAGGCCGAATGATTGCCGACGGATTGTACTTTGTGCGCATCTTGACCCCTCAGTTCGACCGCACCCACAAGATTGTACTTGTGCGTTAGGGAAGATTTCTCAAACTGATGCAGGACTGCCCAAAGGTCGTCCTGTTTTTGTGTTCCTTTTTCTGGTTGTGCGACCCCCAGGTTGACTTTCAACATCCAAGCTCTATACTTAACGCATGATAAAGAAAGCTCGTCTTTTTTTTATTATGGGGATGGTCTTAGGCTTGGGGTTTTCTTGTGATAGCGACCGTCCTCTGCGCGAAGCCATTGCCGAACAGACCTTCCAGATAGGATTTCTGGAAGGACTTATCTTTACCCTGTACGCGACCACTCATTTCCTTACCGGTACACTTACCGCGGCTGAGATTGATGTTGAGGCCGAGGCGATGAGTACCTGGGAGACCTCAGGGATTCCGTTCACAGCAGGGGTTTGCGATTCCCTGGGGGTTATTCTTGACTCCACTCTTGCAAACGGGCTCGTCGGGATTTACAGGATTGCTTTCTCGGTCGGCATACAGGAAGGGGAGCGTTATATCACGGAGAATGTTCTGGGGGATTCTGAAGAAGAACTGAACGAGCAGGAACTGGCAAAAGCCGCATTCGAAGAACACCGACAGGACATTCTTTTTCTCATCGAGGGGATAGATCTGGAACGTAAACCGCCCATCCACGATACCCTCTGAGGGAGCCCACACAGAAAAATCCTATCCTGTTGTTTTATCTGCCACGTCTCAAACGGACGTTTACGGATAGGGGGGTCTAGAAGATGTTGCGCAACGCGTCTATCTTGCCCAGTTCACCTTTGATGCTTGCATTGATCTCCTGGTAATCGACTCTGGTGTAGTCTTCAAGCATCTGCTTATAAAGCGCCTCTGCACGATCGTATTGTCTGAGAAAAACCATACATCGTCCGGCTCCCAGCTTGGCGAATGGAACAAAGGTGGATTCAGGATACCTTTCGGGCAGCTTAAGGTAGCGATCCATAGCCTCCTCAAATCTCTGCACCTCCTCAAGACAGTTCCCCTGAGCATATAGAGCGGCACCTTTAAGGAAGGATTTTTTGACCGGGTAGCTCTTCTCGAACCCCTCAAACTCAGTCAAGGCCTCTTCGTACTTCCCCTGTATGAAGAGCGCTTGTCCCAGGTAGTAGTGGGCTTTTTTGCCGGGCTTGGTGCGTGGGTAGCGCATGATGAGGCTGCGTAGCGTGTCTTCGGCGGCTTCAGGGGATCTCCCGATGAGCTGTTGAGCGGTAAGAAGCGAAATGGCCGCTTCCTTGGGAGGTGCCTTTGAACCTCCGCCTACCCATCTTGAGATGAAGATAGAACCGACTACGATGATGCCTATGACCGCAATGGTCGTCACTATAGCCTGAAATGGGGCTTTTACGTAAAACTCATAGATCTTCTCGATCACGTTGGTGAAGGCGTCTTCCTGCTTGATGTGCTTATGCCCGCCCCTGAAGGGTGATTTTGATTTCTTTGCCATGAAACTCCTTTTCTTAACTACCCCTGGCGGGACTCGAACCCACGACCTACGGTTTAGGAAACCGTTGCTCTGTCCGTCTGAGCTACAGGGGCCTTTTCACCCCAAACGTCTGCCGCACAGCCGTTTGGGGACCCCAGGGAATCGCACCCACGCCGATACTTAACACCCCACGTGGATGCTTCACTCGACGGGAGCGCGGGCGCCTCCACATGAGTACCCCGGAGGTTATTGAATTCTAATCGGACTATGTGATTTGTCAACATCTCTTTCACCCAACAAATCCGCTTTGCGTCTTTGCGGGAACCCTTTAGTGCCCCTTTTGCCCCGGAGGGGTAAAAAGATCGCAGGCTACCTATCTACCCGTAACACCGCCGTAACACCACCGCAACATCCCCTTTATTGGTTAGCTCCGAGGAGAATCTCAACCGGCAGATCCCACATAGTCATTATCTCGCAATCAAGGATTTGAAAGCCAGCGTCCTCAATGGTTTGCCGGGCAAAGATCGGGCGGCAGTCAACGTATACGGAAAACCTTTTGTGCGCCCACTCGTAAAGCCTCATCATTAGATTATCCTTGCCCTTTTTTGAGATCGCCACCACGCAGATGCGTCCATCCTTTTTCAGGACTCGGCGGCACTCTGATAATACGATCGGAATCTCCGGTGTATCAAAAAGCTCAAGGGTGAAGGCCATGAATACCGCGTCGAAAGATTCTGAATCAAGGGGAAGCTTTGCGGCATCGCCGCGTTTAAGATGCACCCTTTCCGCAAGCCCGGACTTCCTTAGTCTTTCATGGCTGAGCCTGACCATCTCATCGGAGATGTCTATACCGTAGACCTTGCCCTTTTCACCAACCGCCTGAGCCAAGCTCACAAGCGCATGTCCTGTCCCGAACCCGATCTCAATGACCTTCTCGCCTTCTCTGACCGCAAGCTTTTTCAAGCCGATCTCTATAAACTTGCGCTCACTTCCTCCGGCCAAAAGATCGTAGAACCGGCTCATGCGGTTGTAGCTGGCGCGGGCCGATTCCTTTGATCGCGTAACGCGGCTGATTCGGTTTGGCATCTACTACTCTAATTCGACTTTAGGGAGTGTCAAGCAGGCTGGCCGACCTGACGCTTGTGCCCCTGTCGGGTGCGCAGCGAGCGCCCTGGCGGAAACGTCGGCCCTATGAACTTCATCTGATACCCGACGGCGATACAGGCGGGGCACCGGGGGAATAAACCGCAGATTGCACAGATTCACGGATTAGGTTTGGAGTGCAACAATCGTATTGTTGCGGCAATGACACGGTCATTGCACTCCATAGTTATCTAGTTGGTAGGGGCAAGGCATGCCTTGCAAGCCTCGTAGGGGGCGGGCATTAGACCGGCCCGAAACAAGAACGGGCCGACCTTAAGGTCGGCCCCTACGATCTTGTTTTTCTTACGTCTTTTGAGCTAGGGGCTATCATTCGACTTCTAGCTTTGGCATATAAATCATCTAGGGGCATCCCCTTTGCGATTTTTAGAACTTTATTCTCGTATTCTTTGCATTTTTCACCAACTACACGTTTAGCCCAAGTGACTAGCCTTAAGAAATCCTCTACGCTTTTTTTAGGAACAACGATGTGTTTCATAGAGCTTGTGATTATGCCTACAACTTTGCGTTCCGCGCTATTCGTAGGGGAAAGCTGGATATCAACCCTGACTTGCTCAAATGGGTTGACGGAATGTGCGATGTGTTTGTCCCTTAAGTCCTTGTGGTAATTATGGAATTCAATAGCACTTTCATTGGGGGAGTAAATAGTATCAGGGTCTAATCCATAACGTTTGCCGGTAGCAAAACACCTGATATAGCTAATCAATGCTGCGCTCCAAAGACTTTGTATAAGAACCCAATCTTTATCTTTGGTTTCCAACAGATCAATTAGGCGTTTCAAAGTTTCGGTAACAAAGTCTAAATCCTGAAATATTGCCGCTAGATCAGCAAGAGTTTTAGCTTCTTCAAAATCTACTTGCGCCCCGTAGAAAGGTTCTTGTTGCACATATACCTCCGAAAAAGGATTATAGGGGGAATTGTTATTAGTGTCAAACCAGAGAAAAAGGAAAGCGCCCTTTCGAAGTATCAGGCTGGCTTGCGGCAAAGCGAGTCTAAAGACTCGCGCTACGTGCTTGTTTGGTCGTAAAATAGGGGAGAGGGAGGTATTGTCAAGATATGATGTAGATGTAGGGGCTGGTCTCATCGTGCCCCAGTCGGGTATTAGACCAGCCCGAAAAGAAAGCGGGCCGACCTGACGCTTGTGCCCCTGTCAGGTGCGCAGCGGATGCCCTAGCGTCAAGGTCGACCCCTACGAACTTTTTTCACCCCACAAATCTACTTCGTAGCTTTACTCCACGAGCATCGTCATTTCATGTGCGGGGACCCCGAAACAATGTCCATCTTTTGGCTACCTTATGACCACCTTTTGACCAACTTTTTTACCCCAAACGTCCGCTACGCGTACGCCCGGGGACCCCAATGTATTGTCCACCTTTTGACCATCTTTTGTCTATCTTTTGACCAACTTTTGTCTATCTTTTGACCACCTTTTGTCCCATTTATTTGCACTCAAACCTAAGTTTAAAGGAAAGCGCCCTTGCGGGCGCTTTTTTCAAAAAGGAGGTTAGTTAGGGAATGGAGGCGGCGGGAATCGAACCCGCGTCCGAGATGGTCAACGGTCGAGGACTACATGGTTAGTCACAGTTTAAAGTCTCGTTCCTTCGCTGCCCCGTGACCGGCCACTAGGGAACCAGTCATCTAAGAAATCCACCTGGGGCCGATGACACTCCGAAGGCTTCGCCCGTCCTGATTATCCGCCGGAACTAGACCGAACGGGTCAAACCTAGAACCGACGCGGTCGCTAATTAAGCGACCAGTGCGTAGCTGTTATCAGCAGTTGTTTTTCCCCTCGCAGGATTTACAAGGTCACGAGGGACCCTTGCCATGCCCTCTTCCGCATCTACACCCCGTCGAAGCCGTTCGCCCCCGTTAAGCACCCCAATAGGACGCCACACGCCGTTGCTTCACTCAACGGGAGTACAAGCGCAACGCCGCAGGGACCACAGAGGGGGTCAGGGAGCTTCGATCGGGTGTCCGGAAGGACACGCCTGGCTTTCCATAGAACAACATCTTATTATAGGCAAGTTACCGCAGGAGTCAAGGCCTGTTCTGCGCAATCTGTGGATTGTTTGGAGTGCAACAACCATGTTGTTGCAGCAATGACCGTGTGATTGCACTCCATGTCTGTGAAATCTGCGTTCCGAAGGGGAACCCTGATTGGGTTCCACCGGAGGAAAACGAGTGCAACGAGTTTTAATCTGCGGTTCATAACCCGATCACCATCCCGCCCTGCTCGCGGATGACCTCGCTTTCACCCTGCTTTAGCCGGGTCTTGGAAATCAACCGCCCTTCTGTCTCCTTTGGCTTTATATATCGATTGAGCAGGACGTTCACGTCCGCTTCCTCATCCATCCGGTGCGATTCTGAGGTAAAAACCACGCGTCTCCTGTCCGTCTGGATTACGTAAAACGGTTTTTCGCGCATGGCCAGGTCATAGGAGATGGTGCAAGAAGATAGAATTAACCTACCAGCGTGTGGGAGAAGCGTTGTGCCTTCATCCTTCAAAACAGACCCTATCTCTTCGATGCGAAAACGAGTCTTTAACGAATCAAGACCGCTCAGGTCGCCTGCCTTATCTGAAAGGCAGAGTATCCAGTCGATCCGTCGAATCCCTCGGGACTCCAGGAAATCAGCAACACTCGGTTCGGCCCTTGAACCTGGGTTAAGAAGGATTGTGCGACCATCGGCTTGTAGCGCTGCCACGTTGCCATGATAGGTGTCCAGAAGTGTAAGCCGGGGTCTTCTTGACCTCAACGCCCAGGGCCAGATCGCCAGGTTTGCGCCCAGGAGAAGCATCACGAGGGCGTAGACGAACCTTTTAGGTCTGATTTTTTCGGTATGAAAGATAAGAGCAGTAAGGAATATCGCGACCACCAATCCAATAGGCCAAGTTCCAGAGGATATTAAACTTCCAGGAAGAAGTTGAAGCAGTTTCTCAACTATCCACAAGAGCCCGAAGACCGCAAATCCAAGTATCTGTCCCAGGGGAAACCAGATTAAACTTAAAGCGAGAGCGACTAACCCGAGTGGCAAGACTAATGACACCAGTGGAATGACCGGCAGGTTGGCAAGGATCGGCCCAAACGTTATGCGATGAAAGTGCGCTGCAAGGAACGGCATGGTGAAAAGTGTGGCAAATACCGAGAGCGCAAGCGGCAGGATGATCCATTTTACAAGCCAGGAGGGGATCCTGCGTCTGAGCTTTTCATGGGAAAGCGCTTCCCTGGTGAACGAGGCGGCCAGGATGATCCCGAACGCCGCGGCAAATGAAAGCTGGAAGCCAACGGAGAGGATGTCGGTCGGTCGAACCAGAAGCAAAATCAGAGCCGCGATTGCCAGGCTGTTTAGAGGCAAGATCTTGCGTTCGAAGGCAAACCCTGCGGCCACTGCCAGGCTCATCACCGACGCCCGGATGATGGATGCGCGAGGTCCCACAAGGGCGATGTAGAAACAAAGCAGAATGGCAAGCACTGGAGGAATCATCCACCGCGGGACGTGGAAGAATCGCAATAGCAAAAATAGAAACGCCACCAAAACCCCTACGTGCAGACCGGACACTGCCAGAAGGTGCAGGGTTCCGGTGCGGCGCATGTCAAGGTAGAGGTCTTCTGGAACTTTACTGCGCTCGCCCAAAAGGATAGCCGTATAGATTGCAGCTTCTTGGCCGAAAAGTTCACGGTTGCGTTGGATAAACGCTTCTCTTGTTTTGTTAAGCCAGGCCCTCAGACCCTCAGGCGGTGCGGTTTTTACAATCTCTCCAGCGGAAAACCTACCTATGACCCCTTCTCGTTTGAGCCTCTGGTTGCGATCAGGGATCCCGGGATTTCGGGGAAAGGCAAGTGGGAGCAGCTTGCCTTTGATCTTCAATTTTGTTCCAGATTCCTCATCCTTTGTAAGGTAGACAAGCACCCTGCGCCCCTGGAAAGCTTCGGGCGAATCTATCTTGAGGATTGAGTAGTCTCCGGTTTTGCCCACAACTCTAGCTTCGATCTCCACAGGTAGGCCGTATATCTCCTTGGGAACAGGGGAGGGAAGGGAGAGGCGTCCATAGGAAACCGCAAGGAAGAGCAGGGTAAGGTAGAGGAACTTCTCAGATAAGAAGATCACCGCCGTTACACTCAAACCGGCCAGGATTACACCGATCCACCAGGGCCAGGGAAGCAAAAGCCCCAGGACTAGCCCTACGCCGATCAGGATCGCGCATCTAAGGGCCAGAAATCGCTTGCCGGTGAGGAGTGTCATAGAAAAGGATATTCATGATTGTGCAACAAGTCAATAGGTGGACTTATAGAAAGTCTTTTTTAACCCAGGGGTTGACAACTATCTCAAGGGGGTGTATATTTACGCAAGAGAGCTGAGTGAGTGTAGGTAACCAAACCAAGGAGAGGTTATGAAGAAATCCTGCGTAAACTTAGTCGTAGCCACCGTTGTGTTCATAGTCTACCTCGCAGGCTGCGCACGCAACGAGCCGCCGGTTATCGATAGATTTGTGACCGACCCGGCCTCGGATAACCTGGTTACGGCAGGCGATACGGTCAAGATCATCTGCGAAGCCACCGATCCTGACGGAGACCTGTTGGCCTATAAGTTCCAAGCCGACGGTGGGACCTTCGAGGGACCCGTGGACGCCAACGACATCCTCTAGATTGCACCTGACCACAGCGGCATCTTTGAAATCATCTGTACCGTATCCGACGGCGACACCCTGCATGAGGTCCCGGACACCCTCGCAATCGAGGTCCAGAACTACTTCCCGATGGCTGTAGGCAACCGGTGGTTTTACGAATCCAGATTGTTCACAGACACCATAAAGCTTGAGATAACCGTTACCCATTCCAATGACTTAGGCGACGGCAGGATAGAATGGCATATAAAGCGCGACTTCGAGACTTCAGCGGGGAACATTGCGGATGACACCTTCTCTTATTACACCGTGGTAGGTGATTCCGTTTTCTCTCACGAGGTTCTCTTCAATTTAAAGTATCTAGACTACCTTCCGCTCCTCATGCCTCTCTGGGTCACCAAAACCTGGGATGCTGACGAGGATATCGCAACAGGTACTGTAGAGGAGAAGGACACTGTGGGCACAGACGGAGGGATCTTCTTCAACTGTATGCGTATAGAGTTGCGAGACTTGGATAACGGTGAGCAAAACCGTACCCTCTGGGTTGCTCCGGACGTGGGCATTATCAAACAGATGGTTCCTCTATCATTCGGATCGATTGAGTTCTCGCTGGTTGAATACGAGGTGGAATGATCTAGGGGTAAGCGTACCTTAGGTAGGGAAGATTGGGTTGCGTGTTATGGAGAGGGGGCGAAGTAGTGTGGGAAGTTCTTTTCTAAAATCCCTTGAACGTCTTGAATGGCTTTCTGCCGATCATGGGCATCTACCCAGTGGATTTCGCCAAGGGTCTTGAAGAACGTCTCCTGCCTTTTGATAAAGCCACGTATCTTTTTGAGGATCAATTGCTTTGCCTCGATCAAGGAGCAGTTGCCCTCGATGTAGTCGTATAGCTCACGGTAGCCGTAGGCGTTGAAGGGATACAGGTCCTTGGGGAAACCCATATCCCGCAGGCGTCTTACCTCCTCCACGAACCCCTGCGCCATCATCTGCTCAAGACGCTCTTGTTGCCTGCGGGTAAGCTCTGCTCTATCCAGCCTAAGACCCACGTAGAAGGGTCTTACCGGCGGGTCGGGCGGGGTTTCTGCTATCAGTTCGGAGTAAGGTCTTCGGGCGGCAAGGCAGACCTCAAGTGCACGCAGCAGCCGCTGCCGGTCGTTGGGATGCAGACGCTCGGCGGTTACCGGGTCTTCGGCTTTAAGTTTTCTTGCAAGTGTAGTGGTAGGCAGGGTCTCAAGCTCCTCGCGGATTACAGGGTTGTGCGGCAGGTTGGCGTGCAGCGGCTCGAAGACGGCACGCAGATAGAATCCTGATCCCCCTACAGCCAGAGGTTTCTCAAGGTTCAAGAACAGTTCCCAGGCGTGGCGGGCGAACTCTCCTGCGGAGAGCTTGTGGTCAGGCGGGCAGAGGTCCAGAAGGTGATGGGGAACCTGCTCGCGCATCGCCGGCGTTGGCTTGGCCGTGCCTATCTCCATAAGCTGATAACATTGCCGGGAGTCAACGGAAACGATCTCCCATCCGTAGCGGCGTGCAAGCTCGAACGCCACCCCACTCTTGCCAACACCTGTAGGGCCAAGGATTACCGGAATGAGTCTTGGATTCATCTAGATACGACCGAAGCGCTTGGACAGATCGTCCATCGTAAACTTGACTACCGTTGGCCTGCCGTGCGGACAGAAGAAAGGTGTTTTGCAGCGGAAAAGCCGGTTGATCAACGATTCCATCTCAGCCTGCGAAAGAGTGCTTCCTGCTTTGATCGCGGCCTTGCATGCGATAAGCGCGGCCATCTTATCCCTGTTGCCCAGCTTTACCTCGCTGGTCTCTGCAAACTCGCGGAAAAGCTCGCGCAGATCTCGAGGTCCAATCTTTGAGTCGGCTGGCAGGGTTTCGACTATAACCTGATTCGGGCCGAAGACCTTGGCCTCGAAACCTAAGCCCTTGAGGTCATCCGCTATCTCCTCGAAGGTGGCGAACTCCTCCGGTGTAAGATTAACAATCAGTGGAAAGAGCAGGCGCTGTCTTGGACTGGCGCCTAGCCTTTCAAGCATCTCCTCGTAGAGGATGCGTTCATGCGCCGCATGCTGATCAACGATTATCAGACCCGAGGAGGTCTGTGCCAGTATGTAGAGGTTCTGCAGCTGCCAGAAGCCGGTGTGAGTTTCAGGATACCCCTTCACCTCAAGGGGCGCAGTGGATGTGGGAGTCTTTGGCATCGCCGACGGATAAGCACGGGTTGATGGAGGAGAGGTAGGTATGGGAATCTGGCGCTCTATCTTCTCATCCGTGCGCAGGCTCGATGGACGGGTGGGGAATTTAAGGGTCTTGACCGCTTCCCTGTGAACCGCCTTGCGCACCGCCTGAGCAAGGAAGTCAAAGAGGAAACGCTCCTCCCGGTAACGAACCTCGATCTTGGTGGGATGGATATTTGCATCCAGCATCTCGGGCGGGGCCGTAAGTTTAAGGACAAAGAAAGGCGGCCTGTTAGAAGGCTGTGGACCGAAGCCTTCCATTATCGCCCGGTAGACAGCACGGTAGAGAACCGGTCGGCAGTTGAAGAACGTGCGCTGCATCCTGCGTAGTTCGCCTGTCTGGTCAGGCCGCACGATAAAGCCTTCCACTTTGAGCAACCTGTGTTGTTCTGATACCCGGATCAACTCAACCCCCCTAAGAGCAGGGTAGACCTCGCGCACCCGCTCTATCCAGTCGCTTACCGGCTGGAACGAAAGCAGGGTCTCGCGCTGGCTGGTTACCTCGATATGAATCTTATGATGCAGGAGCGCGTAGTCGCGTAACTTTTGGAGCACCAACCGGCGTTCGTATGGATCGCTTCGCAGGAAGGCGCGCCGGGCAGGGAGATTGAAAAACAGGTTTCGCACGCTGACGGTTGTTCCGGGCGTGCGGACGATCTCCTTACGCACGGTGACCTTCCCGGCCTTGATTTGCAAAAGCATCCCGCTTTCCGCCTCGGGGCGTTGGCTCTCGATTACCAGCTCGCTCACCTCAGCCATTGAGGCCAGGGCTTCACCCCGAAAACCATAGCCTTGAATACGTTCAAGATCACCCGCATCGGTCAGTTTGCTCGTGGCAAAGCGCTGAACCGCAAGCTGGAGTTCCTGAGCCGCAATCCCCTCGCCGTTGTCTGTTACACGGACAAGCGCCTTTCCGCCCCTCTCGATGTAGACCTCAATCATTGCGGCCCCTGCGTCGAGCGAGTTCTCCAAAAGCTCCTTCAGCACGGAGGCCGGGCGGATGATCACCTCGCCTGCAGCTATCTTGGCCGCGATTCGCGGAGGCAAGAGATGAATACCCATCCTGGATTCTAAAGGCCTTGCTCCGTATGTCAACATCGAAATCTTCCCGGCTGCCGCATATGAGATCGCCTCCGTTGGAGGCGATCGGCCGGTTATCTATTGGCGCACTGACTGTGCGTGCTTGACATCAGCCCGACTTTTCCTAGAATTAGATTCATGAGACGATTAATGAGCTTAGTGATTCTTCTGGTGATGTCGGGATCGCTTGGAGCCTTACCCAGCGACCTCCTCATGCCTGATCTTACCGGACTGTCCCTGGATTCAACCCGGGCACAGCTTGCTTCGCTTCTGGACTGCACGGAGCCTGATTCATGCCCCCTTATTGTGCTGCCCGATTCCTTTTACACGGACAGTATTCCTGAAGGGCTTGTGGCCTGGCAGGAGCCGTTGCCGGATTCGGTGATCTCAGACACCGTCAAGGTGCGATTGGCAGCTTCCTTAACCATCGAGCTCCCAGATGTGCGTGGTATGCAATTCATGGAGGCGATGGCTTTGATTGAAAACTTGGGCTTGGAATTCTACCCTGTGAGGCAGATAGAAAATGAAGAATACCCTGTGGGGACCATTGCTAAAACCGTTCCTGAGCCGGGAAGTCTTGTTAAACGTAAAGATGTAATCGCTATTGTAACATCACTTGGAGTATCATCCCCTCCTACGCCAACAAAAACCTCCACTGGTGTTGAGATTCATCTCTACGAGCACCCGGAGTTTAAGATCTCCTCCGCATCTGTAGTGTTCGATGACTCCACAGGATTTGAACTCGCCTTCAAGCTCCAGATACGTAACCCCTACAAGCATTCGATGACGGCCGAGAAGTTCAAGTTCGAACTCCAGATCAACCGCTCTCGCCTGCTCAAAGATATCTCCTCCGACGTATCCATACAGATCCCTGCCAAGGGCGTGGCTTACGGCAAGGTGAGGGTTCCTGTTTTCTATGCCGATATTCTTCCCTCAATTGCCGAGTTCTTGCTCTCTGAGGCTGAATACCGTCTTGTGGGTACCTTTGCTATAGTTGTGGAAAGCGGTTTCTCCCGCAGGGCCTTTGATGTACGAAGGAAGTTTGATCTCTTTGCCTCAAATCCTGCGATCAAAAAGAACCTGGAGGTGATTGTTTCTCCCCCAGAGAACCCGTAACACCCGTACCCCTTTGGGGCATTCTCATAATTATTCGGAGCTTACGCTCCGTTCACAAGGAGATACCCTTGCGGGGCATCTCCATAACTTCCTGGGGCTAACGCCCCTTAATCAAGGACATAACACCCGTAACCGTAACACCCGTAACACATCCCCCTAACACAAGGGGTTAACCGCGGAGTTGAGGAACTGCAAGGCCTATCATTGGCTCCTATAGAGACCTAACTTCCTCGGGAAGTTACGTTACCTTTACAGATTGACTTGCAGCCCTGAACGCTTATTATCCTGCAATGCTCAAGGAAGAGTTTTACTACCCGCTGCCGCTGGATCGAATCGCGCTTTATCCCACCGCGCCTCGTGATGCCTGCCGCCTAATCGTTCTCCATCGAGATTCCGGCAGAATCGAGCACCGCATCTTCCGCGAGATCGTAGACTATCTTGACCCGGGTGACTGCCTTGTCCTTAACGATTCGAAGGTTCAGCCGGTTCGCTTCAGATTGAGACGTGCTACGGGCGGGGTGGTGGAGCTTCTTTTTACCAAGAGGATTGCAGAGGGTGTCTGGACAGCACTTGCGCGACCCTCCAAACGGCCAAAGGTAGGGGAGAGGCTTATAGGTGAGAACGCAGAGGAGATCGTCGAGATAGAGGAGAAGAAGGCAGGCAAACTAACCCTCAAGCTGCTCATGGATGAATCTGAGTTGTTTAAGCGTCTGGCTCTAGCTCCGTTGCCCCTCTACATCCACCGTATTCCTGAGGAGCGTGACCTCGAAACCTATCAGACTGTCTTTGCGCGTGAGGGATTCTCGATCGCCGCCCCCACTGCAGGGCTTCACTTCACCGAGGAGCTTTTGAAACAACTTCAAGCAAAGGGGGTGGAAGTCGCGTTTATCCAATTGGATGTGGGAGAGGGAACGTTTCGAGCCATCAAGACTGAGAACGTGGAAGATCACAAGATGGGAGAAGAAAGCTACACGATCAGCGCTGAAGCTGCAGAAAAGATAAATCGTGCCGACCGGATTATAGCTGTGGGTACCACAGTCACGAGAACCCTCGAGTCCTTCCCTGGTCCTGAACCGATCAGACCTCATTCCGGTTCCACCGAGCTTTTTATCTATCCCGGGCATGAATTCAAACGGGTGGAGGGGTTCTTAACCAACTTTCACCAGCCCAGCTCTACACCATTGCTTCTGACCGCTGCGTTCACCGGCAAGGAACTTTTATTCAAGGCTTACGAGGAAGCGCTTGAGAAGGATTACCGCTTTCTCTCTTACGGTGATGCTGCCTTAATATTATGACCCGTAACGCACTACCATCATTGAGTCCAGATCTAATTCCCTCTCCCGTTGGGACGAAGTGCCCCCGCCTGCACCACCATCTGGTGTCGGGTAGAGGGCTAGGGTGAGGGAGGAGAAGTTGATAAGATTTAGGCTCAACGCAACCGACAGCAAAACAAAGGCACGTCAGGGAACGCTTGAACTTACCCACGGAAGCGTCGAGACTCCGGCGTTCATGGCCGTAGCCACCCAGGGAACGGTCAAGACATTTACACCGGACGAGGTGGCTGACCTCGGCGGTCAGATTCTTGTCGCCAACGCATATCATCTTTACCTGCGGCCGGGTGTTGAGGTGATTCAGCAAGCCGGAGGTGTGAGCAAGTTCATGGGCTGGAACCGGCCCATACTTACCGATTCGGGTGGGTTTCAGATATACTCACTTACAGGGTTAGGCAAAATAACCGACGAGGGTGTGACCTTTCAATCCCACATAGACGGCTCACGCCACACCTTTACGCCTGAGAAGGTCGTAGAGATACAGCGGGCGCTGGACAGCGATATCTGGATGGTTCTTGACCAGCCCATCGGCTACCCTGCCGAGCGTCCTCTCGCGGTTAGATCGCTCGAGCGAACAACCCTGTGGGCCAAGAGATCAGTTGAAGCGAACGAGCGTGTTACGGGTACGGGTGTTACGGGGGGTGTTACGGGTGTTACGGGCAGGCTGTTTGGAATCATACAGGGCGCGACCTACGACGATCTGCGCGAGCGGTCAGCAAAAGAGATCACCGCCCTGCCGTTTGCGGGTTTCGCTATAGGCGGCCTCTGCCTCGGCGAACCTCCTGAGTTGACCTACCGGATCATCGATAATGTAGAACCCATGCTGCCTAAAGACAGGATCCGCTACGTTATGGGTGCGGGCTATCCCGCAGATCTTTTACAGATGGTTGCAAGGGGTGCCGACCTCTTTGACTGCGTTCTTCCCACACGCAACGGCCGGACAGGATCGGCGTTTACGAGGCAAGGACAGATAAACCTGCGCAACGCCTGCTACAAGGACGATCTGAGACCTATTGAGGAAGGCTGTGCCTGCCCTGCCTGTCAAAAGTATACACGGGCTTTTCTGCGGCACCTCTTTATGGCCGATGAGATACTCGGCCCCAGACTTCTATCCATCCACAACCTGCATCTTTTCCACACCCTGATGCGCGAGATGCGCGAAGCGATAGGACAGGGACGGTTTTCTGAGTATAGGAATCAAAGGCTAGAGGGGTTAAAGAGCGGTGCTCAGGAAGTGGCTGGATAACTGGCGCAGGGATCCAAGCCGGGATCCGCGACCGCCTGTCGTGAACTTCTTCACCTACGCCGCCATGATGATACTCTTCATCCAGGTTCAGGTGGTGGCGAAGCAGCAGACGGATAGCAACTTCCTTGTTGGTCTTGCAACCGCCGCCTATCATCTGCCTTACTTCCTTTTCGGGGTATTCTTCGGCCGTCTGGGTGACTTCATCCGCCGGCGCACGATCATCTTTACGGGCTGCATGACTGCAGCGTTGGGCTCCTTGCTTATAGGGTTGTTCATGGAAAGCTACTCTGTGCTCATGATCGGCAGGGCGTTGACCGGCATTGGTCTGGGTATGCTTCCGGGTGCGCTCTTTGCCTCGACCGTGGAACGTAAGGCATCGATCGGCATCTTTGCAGCCCTTGGCTCACTCGGCTGGACCGTTGGTTCATTCCTCGCCCCTGGGATCGGTCCACGTCCACTTACCTTCTTTATCGCTGCCGGGATGGCTCTCCTGCCTGCCTTTCTGGGCCCGAGCTTCCGGGAGCTTCCTCAGCGTCCGAAGACAAAATTCCTCTCCTTCGAGGTCATCAAAAAGCACTGGCCGATCTTTTTAG
Organism: Candidatus Stahliibacteriota bacterium; assembly: GCA_004375895.1. Taxonomy (GTDB): domain Bacteria; phylum Hydrothermota; class Tepidihabitantia; order B3-TA06; family B3-TA06; genus B3-TA06. The sequence continues at coordinate 19,511 of SOJW01000053.1, read as the reverse complement.
GCTTCTTCCTGCGCCACACCGGTGCACTTTCGATCTGGGTCACGTTCACGCTCTTCCTGCGGCAGCGTGGGGTTTATGGGCCCCTGATCCCGGGGATAGCGATTCTCGATCTGATGGGATTGGTCTATGCACTCAATCCCCTGGGTCAGGTCTTCTTCATGCTTTTCATTGAAAGGCTGAAGCCGAAGATAACCCTGCCCCTGGGGTATATTCTATCCGTCGTGGTTTTCTTAGGTTACGTGATTGCACCGAATCCATGGTTTTTCATCCCCCTGCAGATTATACTGGCCTTCTCCTGGGCGGCAGTATACCTTGGCTCGCTCGTCTACCTTTGCAGATCCTGTACAGAGGAGCGCTCCACGGTCTCAGGTGCGTTCAATGCGGTTATCGGACTTTGCGGGATAGCCGGTTCGTTTCTGGGAGGTGCTTTATCCACAGTAAGCTACGAGCTTTCCATGATCGTCGCCGCAGGCCTTGCATTTGCGGGCCTTGCGGTCGTCTTCTTCGGCGAGAGAAGATTGTTTTCATCATCCCACCCGGTTACTGCGTAACCGTGCGTTGATCCTCTCGATGAATCTTAAGAAAAGAAATAGGGGAGAGGCTAGCGAATGGAAGCTTCGACCTTCTGGGTAAATCTCAAAACAAGGTAACCCAAAAGAAGGGCTGTTCCCGCACCTGCAAGTCCTCCTGTGATAAATCGTAAAAGGTTCGTGCTCTCCCAGGGTGTGATAAGCTGAAACAGACCATCCACCAAGAGAGGGAAGAAGAGACCTAAAGAGAGAGGTAGCACCAAGCGAAGGAACCAACGACGCTGGATCCACTCCCTTATTGGCCGGATGAAGAATGCGGCTCCTGCTATAATCAGAAAAAGGTAGGTGGCGAAACATCGCACGCAGACCCCAAGCTTGGCAGAGCAGATAAACCAGGAGCGCTCATCGAGCTGGTGACATCCCAGATGATAGAAGCCGTAGAGGAAACGCGAGATCCCTGAAACCCCCAAGGTTTTAAGCAAAGGGGCAATCAGGATCCCCATCACAAGAAACGCCATCAAGCCAAGGAATACGCCCCAGGAGATAATGAAGATTCGATCCTCTTTGAAAACCTCGTGTGACACGACTGAATTTTGGCTGAAAAGATCGAGATGTCAAGCCTGGTTGATACGAGCGTTCATATCAGTTGACAAACCTTCTGCTTTGCTTAGAATAGACGCACAAACCTTAAACCAATAGGAGGAGTAACATGGCAGAAGTAAGTTTTCCCAGCGCAACCGAAGAACAGATCAACGAGGGTAAGAGCCTTGCTTGGCTCTCCTACATCTGGTGGCTTTGTATAATTCCGATTGTAACCCAGAAGGAGAATCCTTTTTCCATGTATCATGCTCGTCAGGGCCTTATGCTTGCGATTGCAGAAACGGTGATTGGTGCGGCGGGTGTAATACTAGGAGTTATAATATTCTGGATAACCGTCTGGTTCAGTGGCCCTGTATGCGCCTGGATCTGGGGGGGCTTGGTAGGACTTGTCATGTTCGCTTTGGCGATACTTGCACTTATCGGTCTTATACAGGCACTTTCGGGTAAGTTCTGGAAGATGCCGATCCTTGGCGACCTAGCCGAAAAGTGGTTCAAGGGTATGGTATAATCCGCTCCAGCTTCGGAACGTAAAACTCAAAGCCCCGGCCCCCGTAACACCCGTAACACAAGAGCCGGGGCTTTTTTGTTGACAAGCCTTGAGTTTTGGATAGAGTTCCATTTAAGGAGTAAAGATGCCGAAATTAAGCTTTCCTTACGCAAGCGGGGAAGAGATAAGGGAGGGGAGGCTCCTTGCATGGCTTTCCTACCCGGGCATCATTTTCGGGCTCCTGGGCCTTCTCTTCCTGGTGCCCATGTTTGCTCAAAAGGAAAATCCATTTACCCGGTATCACGCCAGGCAGGGGATGCTTCTGTTCCTGGCCTCGGTGCTCGTGACCGTATTATTCTGGGTTGTATATGGGGTGATCCTGGTTCCGATAATTGCCCTGAGTCCTGTCGCCGGGATAGCAACCGCGATAGGAGGCTGGGTGGTCATTACAGGCATAGGGATAACCATTTTCGTATTCGCAATAATAGGAACCGTAAAGGCGGCTTCAGGCGAATTCTACAGGATGCCTCTCATCGGAACCATGGCCGAGCGGTGGTTTCCCGGCATGGTCCCCCAAACCTCTTCACAAACCCCAAGGAGGGATAAAATGTACTGCAGGAACTGCGGGAAAGAACTACCCGCCAGCGCAGACTTTTGCATAAGCTGCGGAGTAAGGCCGCTTAACGCGGAAAACTTCTGTCAGAACTGCGGGGCTGAAACCAGACCTGAACAGGAAGTGTGCCTTAAATGCGGCACACTGTTAAAAAGAGAAGACAAACAAAAAGACCCTACCCGTAAGAATCAGTTGGTTGCATTATTATTGTGTTTGTTCGTTGGTTCCCTGGGAGTCCACCGCTACTATATGGGACGTGTGGGTAGCGGAGTTGCCATGCTCCTGTTATACTTTTCAATTTTTGTATTTTTGTTTATGGGATCTATGCGGTCGTTCCCAGAACCTGTATGGATTGGGCTATTAGTTTTTGGAGCTTTCGCTTTAGTTGGATATATGGTTTGGTGGATAATAGACCTCATATCCATAGCAACTGGTAAGATGAAAGATAGGCAGGGCAGAGAACTTAGTCAGGTCAGATGATTTTGGCTCACACCGAGGATCTTTTGCGCAGCAGGCGTGCATCCCTTGACCGTACTCTTTTGCCGATAATAAGTATTACGTAAACTAAGGTGGGAAGGACGATATCCGGCAGTCCGGGGTGTATCCGGTGGGGTTTGCATCCCCTATCCCCTGGTTTTTTCTTGTTTTTCTTTGGGCTCGAGTCCTGTGCTCTATGATTCTGAACCGATGAACCCTTTCAATCTTTCAATCTTCCAATCTTCAATCTAGGTGTGTGTTACGGGTGTGTTACGGGTGTTACGGGTTACGGGTGCAGTTCGTAGTTCGGGGCTTCCTTGGTTATGCGGACGTCGTGCGGGTGGCCCTCCTTCAGTCCGGCACCGGAGATTTGCACAAAGCGCGCACGCTGTCTGAGCTGTGCGATGGTCTTTGCTCCCACATAGCCCAGACCGGACTTGGTTCCGCCAGCCAGCTGATAGATCTGCTCGCAAACACTGCCGCGATAAGGTACTATCCCCTCGATTCCTTCTGGAACAAATTTCTTGGCTTCTTCCTGGAAGTAACGATCTGCCGAGCCTTGCCTCATTGCATCTATCGAGCCCATTGCGCGGTAGATCTTGAAGCGACGCCCCTCAAGAAGTATTGATTCGCCCGGACTCTCATCAGTGCCGGCAAAAAGATTGCCGATCATAACCGAGTCCGCGCCAACGGCTAAAGCTTTTACGATATCACCTGAGTAGCGTATGCCGCCGTCTGCAATAAGGGGTACCTTGGCCTGTTTGGTCTCGGCATAGCAGTTCATTATAGCTGTAAGCTGCGGTATTCCGATACCTGCAATGACACGTGTGGTGCATATCGAGCCAGGGCCTATCCCTACCTTTATGGCGTCTGGATCGAGCTTTAAGAGGTCCTTTGCCGCCTCGCTGGTGCCGATATTTCCTACCACGAGTTGCGCATTACTCATCTTTTTGCGTAACTTACAAGCCAAATCTAGAACCAACTTTGAGTGGGCATGGGCGGTATCGATCACGATGGCATCTACATCTGCTTCGATTAAAGCCTCTACCCTATCGAGGGAATCTCGCGAAACCCCTACTGCAGCGGCGCAGCGTAATCTGCCGCGTTCATCAACCGTAGCGTCCGGGTGCTCAAGCTTCTTCTGGATGTCCTTCGCGGTCACGAGACCTGCAAGCCGGCCTTTATTATCCACTATTAAGAGCTTTTCGACCTTTGCACGCTTGAGGATCTCGCGTGCCTTGTTGATGCTGGTCCCCTTCTTGGCTGTGATGAGATTCTGACTGGTCATCACGTTCTCAACCGGGAGCGAGAGGTTGTCCTCAAACATGATGTCGCGGGTAGTAATAATTCCCAGCACCTTACGCTCAGCATCAATCACCGGGAAGCCGCCGCAGTGGTAGCGTTCCATAAGTGCCCTTACCTCGCGCAGCGACGTATCGGGCGAGACGGTGAAGGGATCCTCGATAATCCAGCTCTCGGCACGTTTGACTCCTCTTACCTCCTCGGCCTGGCGCTCGATGCTCATATTCTTGTGGATAACGCCGATTCCACCCTGGTGGGCAAGGGTGATGGCCATGGCCGATTCTGTAACCGTATCCATTGCGGCACTTACAAGCGGAAGTTTAAGTGTTATCTTCTTTGAGAATCGGGTGGTCAGGTTAACCTCTCGCGGCAGCACCTCGGAGCGACGCGGCTGCAGAAGCACATCGTCGAATGTAAGCCCTTGCTGGATTTTGGAACCGGCCATCTGCTCCCCCTTAGCCTTCCAGTAAGGCGTCTAGTTTTTCCGCCAGGATCGTTTTGGGAACGGCTCCTATGCTGCGATCGCGGGCCTGGCCTTGCTTGAAGAATACAACGGTGGGGATGCTCATAACCTGATGAATCTGCACTAGTTCGCGCGCCTCGTCCACGTTGACCTTGACTATCTTTACACGACCATCGTAGTCTTTGGCAAGCTCCTCTACAATCGGCCCCAGTATCTGGCAGGGTTGGCACCATGCTGCCCAGAAATCAACCACGACCGGAACCTCGGCCTGGAGCACCTCTTTCTTGAACTCCTCGGTGGTCTTTACCTCTATCATTGGTTCTCCTTTTCGAATGATACTGGGATTTGGATGGATGTCAATTATAATCACCCCATACGATCACTTCGTCTTCGTATGGGGACCCCGATCAAACGATCAATGTAGGGCAAGGCATACCTTGCCCCTACGATATCTTGCAGGAGGAGCCGATTTCAGTAAGGGCGACGCATGCGTCGTCACTAGAGATTTTCCACAGGCTTTCTAGCCTGTGCTCCATGGGTTCGGCACAGGCAATACCCCCAGTAACCTCCTTGTCTATTATCCCCCCGAATCTGGTTTTGCAGGTTCGGGGCACCAGAGGTATCGTTGACAGATTCTTCATTGGGTGTATGATCTGAGAGGAGGTTCTTTTGCTGCGTTTACATACCGAGGAAGCTCGCGAACGAATTGATAAGGCTGTCCAAAAACAGAAAGATGAGAAGCAGAAAATTCCTATTCGATCCACAGAATGGAGCTTCGCTCGTAAGTTTGTAATAACCGCCGTCATTGTAGCTATTGTTTGTATACCCTTGATATGTGTAAGTTATAGTTTTGAAGAGCGCGGTAAAGAAGTCCCTTATTTCTTGACCAGAACTATCCCTATGATTCTTGCTAGTGTCGGGTTACTCTTTGTGATTACTAGTGGATGGTGGGGACTTGCTAAAGTAATACGATGGCTAATCGTTGATTACAGGAAATATCGATATGAATTAAAGTGGGAGTCCTTCCCCATCAAATCCCACAAGGAACTAAAGAGACTTCTGAGAAGACGAATTGTCAGAAATATTTTGTTAGTGCTAGGTGGAATAGCACTCGTTGTAGCATTCTTTCTATTGAGAGGATTATGCGATAACGGTTACTGATCCGCTTCTCTCATTCTTCCTCTGCCCCCGCATGGACACGAAGTAGCCACTTTTCCACCTTGACACGCCCGTTTACTTTACTATACTAATATAGATAGGAGGATACCATGAAACGGCTTATCCTTCTTTCTATGGTCGCTTTAGCGTGTGCTCCGAGGCAGGAGGTTAGAAGCGAATGGCCTACCCCTGAAGAGGTCAGGCAAGATATCGGGCGACCTGAAGTTGATTCCCTGCAGATTTTCGTCTTCGACTCCACGATCCTTCTTGGATCCCTTACCGCCGAGGAGATTGATATCCTTGAGGCCGCCCGTTGGGTCTACTACCAGGCGGTCAAGGATTCCTTCCCGGACATGGGTGACAGGTGGTGGAGTACCAGCATGCGTTCGTGGATGTATAACACCTATGATTCGCTCGAAGCCGCCGGCAAGTCATCTGATTGCTATTATCTTTATCTTTGTAAGTTACAGGGTTATCTCTTCTTCGAATGGTTTAAGACCTGGTCGCCAAGAAACTGGGAGATAAACGATTCCGTCGCGTATCGAGTTCTATATGATTCTTTAAGGTCGTTTCAGATCAGCGTAGACTTCGCTATCCCAAAGCCATAGATACTACTTCTCTTCAACCATCCCGCGCATGGGCACGAAGTAGCAGCCGCCCCGATAATCGGCAGAAAGATCGGCCCCGGTATCTTGCAGGGCTGGCACCAGCTTGCCCGGAAGTCAACCACGACCGGAACCTCAGTCCCCAGCACCTCTTTCTTGAACTCCTTCTGGTTCTTTACCCCTATCATCGGCCTTCCTTTTCGAGTGATACGGAATAATAGTCAGTCTTCAAAACGGACAGATGAGCGGACACACCTCTATCCAAAAGAAATCATGTTTACCACACTTGACAGCCTCTGAAAGTCGCTTATCATGGCTTAGGCTTAAAGGGCGATTATTTACGTCCAAGTTAAAGCATTGACTGGAGGGAACTATGAAAAGGATGTGGAGCGTTCTGGGAGCAGGGCTGATCATGGGGTTAGCAGCAACGCTTCTACTTTCATGCAACGTAATTAAAGGCGAGCTAACTTTGCTGGTGGATAACTCTCAGACAACCGCCGACTCACCCTGTTGGTCCTCAGATGGTTCTAAAATCTATTTTGTTTCTTCAGAGGACCTCTATAGCCTTGGTCAGGTTTGGTCTATAAACCTTGCAGACGAAACGCAAAAACAACTCTCCGAAGAGGAGGTCAAGGAAATAGATATCTCTCGCGACGGCAATCTCTGCGTTACCTATTTGGATGGATGGATACGGCTGCTGGATACAGAAACCTGGACTCAACGCGATTCCATAGCTGTGCCTGAGGAGGCCAAGACGGCTAAGAACTTCTACCCGCCGAAGTTCTCTCACCAATCTGACAAGATCATTTACTACCTCTACTACCTGTTCTCCGATTCTTCCTATCTACATAAAGTGAACCTCGTTGATTCCACCGACGAGTTGATCCTTGCTGCCAAGCGGGGCTTTGTTTTTGCTCCCGGACCGGGAGATACTCTATTTGCTTTAGGAGACACAATCTACAACCTTAATAGCCAAGAACGAATTCCCATAGACATCCCTGATGACCTCATTGAATTCATCTATTGGAATCCTGTCGTTCCTACAGAGCTAGTTATAAGCACCGGCCCCCAGGATGATATATTCTTATTCGACCTCGAGACACAGAAAGCAACACGGATAGACATCCGTTCCACAGAGGCTAGTTGGGTAGGATACGCCAGGTTCTCCCCGGATGGAGAGCGAATTGTTTTTGCAACCTTGGACGCTGGTGGCAGCTGGTTCGTCTGTAGAATCTGGCTCTTTGAACCTTTAGACTAGGAGATAACCGACAAACAAACCGATTAAGATCGATAGGGAGAGACAAACAACCACAGAAGCAAAAATATGGACGTGTCTTAGAAACCGTCGTTTATTAGGAGCCAAATTCAAACGCCAACACCCCATTGGCAGGTATATAGTTGATTTTTATTGTCATGGAGCTAAGCTGGTTGTGGAGATTGATGGCGGAGGACACAACAGAGTCCGTGTAGCACAGGCTCTCCAGCCTGTGCTACAATATCTTTTGGGGTCCCCGCGCGGACACGGAGCGTAGTGGAGTGGACGCGTGGGGTAAAATTACTCTTCCTCTACCAACCCTCGCATGGGCACGAAGTAGCAGCCGCCCTCGTAGCGTTTAGCCAGGCCCGTATCTTGCTTGGTGTAGATAGTCAAGGTCTGAGCGCGGTGTTGAGGGCCGATGGGAACCACAAGCCTCCCCCCTATCGCAAGTTGTTCCACAAGAGGCTGGGGCAGCTTCTCCGGCGCGCAGGTTATGATGATCCCTTCAAACGGTGCGGCCTCAGGCCAGCCGAGATACCCGTCGCCCGCCTTTACGTGTACGTTTTTGTATCCCAGAGAATCAAGGCGCTTCTCAGCGGTCTCGGCAAGCCCGGAAAGAAGCTCTATCGTGTATACCTCGGCTGCCAGCTCGCCAAGGATCGCGGCCTGGTAGCCTGACCCGGTGCCTACCTCAAGCACCTTTTCTGTGCCCTTAAGCTCCAGAAGCTGAGTCATCAACGCCACCATATAGGGCTGGGAGATGGTCTGATCCTCGCCTATGGGAAGTGGAAAATCGCCGTAAGCGCTTGTTTGATAGGAATCCGGCACAAAGGCATGACGCGGCACCTTGCGAAACGCGGCAAGCACCCGTTCATCGGTTATGTCTCTGGCCTCAAGCTGCACCCTTACCATCTGCTCACGTGCAGTCTGATAAGGATCATGGCGTTCTTCCCTTTTCATCTTCTCCTTACATCCTGCGGCGCATAATGCAGCCAAAACAACTGCAAGAAACTTGTAAAGCACGAATTTCTTGATAGATAACATGACATCCTCACGTAGTTTCTCAACTTATTTGCCCTCGAGGAGCTTTAGGAACTCCTCTTCGGATATGATCTTTACACCTAATCCATTGGCCTTCTTAAACTTTGAGCCTGGGTCGACACCTGCCACCATATAGTCGGTCTTCTTCGAGACCGATGAGGAGACCTTTCCGCCGCGTTTCAGGACTTCGGCACCTGCCTCATCACGGCTCATACTCTCAAGCCCTCCGGTGAATACGAAGGAAAGTCCGGCAAAGCTCTGATCGGTAACCTCGATCGTTTCAGTGGAAAAGTTCACCCCGGCCTTGCGCAGGCGTTCGATAAGCTCAAGGTTGCGTGGATTCTCAAAGAAATCCCTTACGCTCTGGGCAGTTATAGGGCCAATGCCTTCGATCTCGCTTAACTCGTCAAGGTCAGCGTCCATCAGCTCGTCAATATCCTTGAATCTGTCAACCAGCGCCCGCGCACCGGTCGCTCCTACAAAACGGATGCCCAGGCCGTAGAGGGTCCGTTCGAACGGTCGGGTCTTGCTCTCCTGGATGCCCTTTAACAGATTATCCGCAGACTTGGCACCCATCCTCTCAAGTGAGATCAGTTGCTCTCTGGTCAGATCGTAGATGTCGGCAATGCTCTTTACCAGACCTTTATCCACCAGCTGCACGATGAGCATGTATCCCATCCCTTCGATATCGGCGGCTCCTCTGGATGCATATAAAGCAAGCGATGCCTTGAGTATGGCCGGACAATCCCGGTTGATGCAGCGCCAGGCCACCTCGCCCTCGTATCGCTCAAGCTCAGAACCGCATACCGGACAGCGCTCAGGCATGCGGAACTCGCGCTCTGAACCGTCGCGGCGCTCAGGTATGGACTTTATCACCTGGGGGATGATCTCGCCGCCCTTCTCTACGAGCACCCAGTCGCCGATCATGAGATTTTTGCGGCGGATTTCGTTTTCATTGAAGAGACCTGCCCTTGAAACGGTGGTGCCTGAGATGAAGACAGGATCAAGTATTGCAACAGGGTTGACCGAACCTGTCCGGCTTACGCTGAGCTGGATATCTAAAAGCTTCGTGGTCGCCTGTTCCGGCTGATACTTATACGCCACCGACCAGCGCGGCGATTTTGCTGTGTGACCGAGCTCTGCCTGGGCAGAGATGGAATCAACCTTTATGACCACGCCGTCTACGGCATAGGCAAGACCCTGGCGTTCGCTATCCCAGTCGTGGATGTATTTAAGTACCGCATCAAGGTTTCTGCACCGGCACATCGCTGGGATGATGGGGATTCCTGCTTGTTTTACTGCCTCAAGCAGATCGTATAGCGAGTCCGACTTCCATCCCTCAGGCCGCAGGGGCGAGTGCGTCATGAAAGCAAGCTTACGTTTAGCCACCTGGCGGGAGTCAAGGAGTTTGAGGCTTCCGGCGGTACAGTTGCGGGGGTTGGCGAACACATCAAGCCCCTGCTCGTCTCTCTCTTTGTTGATGCGCTCAAACTCCTCTTTGGGCATGTAGACCTCTCCCCTGACTATCAGCACCCCTTTGGATAAAGGCCCTTCGAGCAACTTCAATGGGATCCACTTTACGGTACGCAGGTTGGCGGTAATATCATCGCCGGTGAGACCGTCGCCACGGGTTACACCTCTAGTAAAGACCCCGTCTTCATATCGCAGGCTGACTGCAACCCCGTCTATCTTCTGCTGGACAACGTATACCTGATCCCCTACCGCCTGCCTGACCCTGCGGTCGAACTCACGAAGATCGTCCTCCGAGTAGGTGTTATCCAGGCTCATCATGCGTTCCTCGTGGCGAACCTGCTCGAAGCCCTCCAGGGGTTGCCCACCTACGCGCTGGGTGGGTGAATCAGGTGTAACGAGGTCGGGAAACTCCTTCTCCAGATCCGCAAGACGCTTCATCAACGCGTCGTACTCAGCATCGGAGATAACAGGGTTAGCCAGAACGTAGTAGCGGTGGTTGTGGTAGTTGATCTTCTCTCGCAGTTTTTCTATCTGGCGGCGAGCATCGTCCTTGTCCATACGTTAAGCATAAGACTAACCCTATCCCTTGTCAAGTCTTAACACCCGCGACTGAGGTTTTGTTATTTGCAAAGCGCCAAGGCATTTGGTGAGCGAAGCACAACCACCAGTAACGCGCTGTTAGACAATGTGCTTTCACCGTTCCTGTTTCTTCCGGTTCTTGCTAATGAAACGGAGCCGTGGGATAAGTTGGGGGACTCGGCGTTGATATTCTACGTACTTCTCCCCATGACGTTCAAGCATTCTGCGTTCTTCTACTCGACGCTCCACGATCACGACAAGCAGGGTCGACAACAGAGCGTAGGCGAACGCAAGGGGTGAACTCAGCACGATCCCCATCCCGAACAAGAGCAGGAGATACCCGGCCTGCTGTGGATGTCGAACCACTGCATAGGGACCGGTGTCAACCAGCCTGGCTGCGGCTTTTTGGCCTGGTGCAGTGATACCGCCGCAACGACGCTGTAAGTAGATGACGGAGTAGACAGTAAAAGCGGCCCCGCCAATGACCAGAGGCAGACCTAACCACCGTATCATTCCGATCTCGACGTCAACAAGGTAAGGGTCCAATAGTGATAGGACATAGGGGATACCTACGGCAAATACAAGCCCCAGCGGTATCCCTTCGATTGCGTATAACGTTTTGCGTGTTTGCGAAGCCGCAAAAAACTCTCTCCGATCAAGGGGCATTATCAAGGTTTCTCATCATGTTTGAGTCCCTCCTTGACCTCCTTCTGAAAGCCTGTCTTGTCTAAGACGAAGGATTGGATAGGTTTCTTGTTCACCACACATGCAGGGACAGAGCCTCTTTTCCTGACCTCGGCTGCTTCCTCAAATCGATTCACCATCCTGATTGGAATATCCGGCGCTACCTCCTTGATGGATTCCTTCATTTTCTCAGAGAAATATATCGAGAAGGGGCAGGACGGCTTGTAGAAGATCAATGCCTTTCCCTCATCCTCTTTTTGAGGATTGAAAGACTCTTCCTTGGGGACATGAACGTAACCTTCCTTAATCGGATAGTAAAGCAGAAAAGGATCGTCCGCTTTTGCCCGCATAAACCCCATCTTCTCGTAAAACTTATGCTGAGGATAGACTCCCCAGACCTCAAATGCCGTGGTCACAAGAGCAAGTGGGGTATCGTTGTCGAAGTAGGATTTCGGCTCACCCATATCATCTATGAGGGCTTTTAGGAGCGCTCTGCCTACCCCTTTCCTGAGGTTTTCCTTTTGCCGAACAAAGATACATCGTATTTCAACCAATCTCTCTTCCGGGTTCGGCAGCCACTGTATCATGCCTACGGGTTCAGAATCCATGTAAGCCAGCTTGCCGAGGCTTGCGTAATCTTCTATAACCCCAAGTGCCCATCGCTTCATTATATTCATTCCTTCCACAAAGAGCGGGTGCTCTCTTTTGTCCGGCGGAACGCAGATGCGAACCATCTCGTCTACGTTCTCCCTGGTAACATCCTTTATTACCAACTTTTTCACATCAACCTCCTTGGGGCTTGTGTTCACCGTTAAATATACACTTGAGTTAGGCGTCGTCAAGTGAACAAAATATCATTGCGAGCGGCTGAAAGCCACGAAGCACACGCATTATCTCCTCCCCCTTGATGGTGGAGGACAAAGGCGGAGGTGTCATCGCGAGCCACCGAAGGTAGCGTGGCGATTCCGCACCTCTACGTTATAAAATGGCGGTGCTATGAGATTGCTCCCTGCGTTCGCCCTTCGGTGCTTCGTCGCGTACCTCCTTCGGAGGTGAACGCTCCTCGCAATGACGAATCACTAGAGCGGTTGACACCGCCTTGACAAAGCATTTAGGCGAACGAACCGCAAACAACGTGTTAACTGATGTAGCCTCAATCGGGTTAAAGGAAGCAATCTTTCTTATTTCGTGATCACTTCGATAACCTGCGACTTACATCGAGCATCGGGCCATCTCTTGATTATCTTGATTTCGCTCAGTCTCATCTGGGGATTGGCAACAGCCATTATCTCAAATTGCTTGCCCGCCTCAATCGCCCCGGACATTTCGGTGAATATGCAGACTTTCCATGTGCCGTCATCCTTTACACTTACACTCGGTTGAACCCAATAGTCGGATACCTCCATCGGATGAACAATCACCCACACTTCTGCATCTGGATCGCTGACCGTTCCTTTTACATACGGATACGGTCGGTAGGACGACACTGAATCCCCGTTTTCAGGTTCTGTGATACGGATTACACACTCAGGCCGCGGCCCCTTGTCCTTGATGCAGCATCTACAGCTTACGACTGCGACGGTTACCATAAGGAGAACGGGTAAGACTACTGTTTTACGCCACATTTTTGCCTCCTTTACAGTGGCTCTCAAAAGTACGCCCTGAAGCGAACACTTCGCTTCACGTTCTGTGTATTTGTAAAGCCGAAAAGCCAGTGTCAGTCTTTTATGCATCATAGACATTAATCATTCTCTGTCAAGCCGTAACAGGCGCAAACACGCTGTCAGGTAAAGGCACACGATCTTCTCGCCTACTTCTGTAGCTGTTGTATAACCCCATCAGCAGTCGTCACATACGCAAACCCGAAAGCGAGATTGAGTAAACTCGCCAGATGCATCTCCTCGTTGATAGTTCCGGTGCCGTCAGCAAGAAAGAACACACGATAGTCCCGGTAGTAAGCATCGCGCGCTGTGGATTCGCAGCACATATTGGTCATAATGCCGGAAATAACAAGGTCTTCTATCTTGAGGCATCGCAGCACGGTCTCCAAATCCGTATTGTAGAACGCCGAGTAGCGATGTTTACAAACGACTTTCTCGTTAGACAGCGGGGTGATGTCTGCTTGCACTTCGCTCTCTGGACTCCCTTCAAGACACATTCCCTCCCACCACCACCCCATAATACCAGCGTCAAGACGATTTGGGTGATGAACGTGTCGGACGTAAACCACTGGGCGGTCCGCTTCTCGAAAAGAAGCAATGAGTCGTTTAAGTGTTGGAAGAATAGCAAGCCCACCACAAGTGAAGGTGGGAGAAGCCTGCTCCAGGAAAAAGCGCTGCATATCGATAACAAGAAGAGCCGCCTTATCGAGGTTAAGCCGCATCTGATGCTGATTGAAAGGCGCGATCCTTTCGAGCCAGAGTTGCGTCTTTGCTCCAAGTGATTTGCTTGTTACGTATGGTTCCATAATAATTCTCCTTTTCTTGTGTGTTTTCGCCTAACACCCGTAACACACTGCTTGAAATATCCACCCTCCATCTCCAATGGTTTGAGTTTTAGGATTCGAATGATATCTTCAGCTGTGAGTTCCGCCATCAAACTCCTTGGATTTTAACTGTTAGGCATCCGCCAGTCAAGCTTTTCGAAGGGTGTAATAGCGATCTCTGCTTATAACAGAACCCTTAGCCTGCAGGCATCATCGCCGCGTAGCACCGAGGCCTCAAGTTCGACCTCTATCGGTCGCTTAAGAGCCTGCTCAAACATCTCCTTGACCCAGCCCACCGAGCAGTAGCAGTAGGAGTAAGGCACTTCTCCTTTGAACCCTTTCATCCCCGGACAGTAGCACTCGGGATAAACCACGTAGACCTTATCTCCTTCCCTGTGCAGCATGGGATAGACCTTTTCAAAATTATCAAGGAACTCCTCCGTATCCTTGGCACCCTTTGCCGCGTCCTTGGCTTTCTGTATGTAGGAAGCTCCTATACATGCTCGGCCACGCTCCTCCAGCAGCTCGGCAAACTTCTTCTCATCAATATGTCCCTCCACCCCTTTGAGCAAGTCCACCAACCACTGAACCTTGTGTCGTTTGGACATTCTATCCTCCTTTGCTATCCTATCCTGTGTAGAAAGGGTAAATCGTTTATTGCCGGTCGATGAGCTTAAAGTACATCGACAATCTTTTGCAAAGCCGCCAGTCCGGCCTCCTCGGCGTCGCGGGCGACTCGAAGCGCCTCTATCGTCTTCTCTAGCCGCGCCTCATCGGTAAAGAAGCCGGGTTTGGAGGTGTACCACGGGTAAAGCTCCTCCACTCGCTTGAGGCTGCGGGCCACCGTATCGTAATGAGAGATAGCCTCCTCGAAGAAGGAATCGAGCTCTGGCTCGGCAAGCCGCTCCCCGGCTTCCTTGAGAAATTCTACAGCGTACATTCTGCACTCGGTCCACACCTGGATGTTGTACTTGAACCCGTGCGCGGCTTCCTCTATCTGGAAGATTGTATCGTTCTCCAGCGCGGCTATCCAGAGATCGTAGGCTTCGGGGCCGGCCTTGTAGTGCTCGAATATCCACTTCTCAGGGCTTTCCGCAATCTCGAGTGCAAACTCCAGCGCTTCTTTCACGGTGGTGCGGTCGTCTTTAGCTTCTCCGGGTTTGACAACGTATACCTCAAGCCAGCCGATCTCGGTTTCGGCAAGTTCATCCCAGGGCATAGGCATCTTATAGTTTTCCATTATGGTTCCCGAGTAGTAGTAGCCGACGTCGTCGTAGCCGGTGATTACAAAATACTCGGGGATGTTAAGCTCCCAACCGTAGCAAGGATATCCTTCATCGATGGCGGTGCGTACCATGTCCCAGGCTTGTTTCTGCACCTCGGCAGAATTGGTGTCATTCATATACGCCGTAATGCCTTCGAATGTGTAGCCGACGTTCTTGGCCAAATCGATCATCTTTTCCGTAACCCATGCGGTAGGACCGGACGGACACAGCTGCTCGTGGATATTGATCACGAAAGCATGCCCCGAGGCACCGTATAGCCAGGCGTCGGATACGTCCATCTCCAGATAGTCAAGACAACCCTTGATGCATCCCATATGGGTGGTCCAGAAGGGCTTCCATGAAAGCTGCTCGAGCATCACCGGCTCTGCCTTTTTCTTCTTGGCAACTAACCCGGTGAATATGAGCAGCACACACACCAGCAGCAACCCAAACTTCTTCATGACTGCCTCCTTTGGTTAATCGATCAGAACTTAAAGTTGATCAACTATCTTCTGTAAAGTATCGAGTCCTTTCTCCTCGGCTGCACGGACCGCCTTGAGTGCGTCTATCGCTTTCCGACGACGGTCTTTGTCCTTGATGTGCTCGGGCTTGCGGGTGTGGAACGGGAAAAGGTCCTCCACACGTTTGAGCTTGCGTGCAACCACGTCGTAGTGGGCGATGGCCTCGTCGAACAGTGGAGCGAACCTGTCGTCCAGACGCTCCTTAGCCTCTTTGAGGAACTCAACAGCATAAGCCCTGCACTCAAGCCATACTGCTGCGTTGTAAGCCATACCGAACCCATCGGCGGTATCAGTCTCAAGTGCTCCAATCCAGAGATCAAAACCTTCTAATCCTGCCTTGTACTTATCGTATATCCATTTATCAGGACTCTTGGCATGTTCAAGCACGAATTGGAATGCTTGCTTGACCGTTGTTGCATCGTCTGCTGGTTTTGTTGGTTTTACCGAATACATCTCAATCACACCGATGTCGCCGGCAGCAAGTTCCTGCCAGGACTTAGGGATCTTGGCAGGTTCAGGCAAGGGACCTGAGAAAAGGTAGCCCTCATCATCGTAGCCGTTGATCACGTAAAACTCAGGGATAGCCAGTTCCCAGCCGTAACAGGGTATACCTTCATCAATAGACTTCTTGATGTATTCCCAGGCCTTTTTCCGCGCCTCTTCAAAGTCGGGTTTTCCTTTATGAGAGAACACCCCGTCGATCTCATAGCCGAGGTTTTTGCCCAGTTTGAATAGCATCTCGGTGTGCCACGCCGTGGGACCTGAGGGACAGACCACCTCGTGCATGTTGATTAGGAACGCGTGACCGGTGGCACCGAAAAGCCACGCGTCGGATACGTCCATGTCCAGATAATCAAGACACCCCTTGATGCAACCAATATGGGTAACCCACATGGGCTTCCACTTCAGATTTTCGAGCTTCTTGCTCATTTCGTCCTCCTTTAGACTACGCGGGTTCGGTGTAGACAGAAATATACACCGCCGTTGTATCCTGTCAACCCGCCCCGTAACACCCACCCCGTAACACACCACAACACATCTACACCTTGCGAGTCATATATGTTACGGGTGTTATCTCCTTGATTAAGGGGCGTTAGTCCCAGGAAGTTATGGAGATGCCCCGCAGGGGTACGGGTGTTACGGGGGGTGTTACGGGTAGACCTCAAGGTCTTTGCCTGAAACAACCTTGCCGTCGTAGACTTCTGTGATCTCTCTAAGTAGTTCCTCTTCAGAGACGCCCCAGGGGAGTTGATGGTAAAGGATAAGGAGTTTCGGTCTTGCCTTTGACGCCATCTCTGCCAGTTGTCGTGATGAGGTGTGAACGCTTGCGTGGTAGCGCTGCCAGTCTACAGGACGTTTCGCAAATCCCGCAAGCGAGTAGACCTCGTGGATCAGCACATCGCAGCCCTGAGCCACCTCAACCATTTTCTCGGTTGGTGCCGTATCGCTCGATATCACGATACTTCTATCATCACCAATGAACTTATACCCGAACGCCCTCCAGGAGCCGTGATCTACCTCAAAAGCTTCCACCTGAACGTTGGAGTCCTTATAAACGATTCCCGCCTCGATCTCGTAGACATTCACCCGCCAGCCCTGGTCGTTGGACGGCTGAAGACCTTCCGAGCGCTCCCTGATATCCTCCTTGTATGCGGCAAGTATGTGTTCGGTCATGTGTTTGATACCCGGCGGCCCGTAGACTTCAAGCGGTTCGGCCCGGCCCAGAACCCAGGGGGTGAGTATCAAATCAGGATAACCTGCGGTATGGTCGGAATGAAGGTGAGTGAGGAACGCCCGGGTGAGTTTGGTAACGTCAATACCGGCTTCAACTGCACGGTGGACCACTCCGGGTCCGAAATCCACGATGTAAGGTTGGTTATTTGAAAGAATCGCCAATGCCGGTCCCCAGCGGTCAGGATCGGCGTTAGGGGTGCCTGTGCCCAGGAGAATGACCTTTGTAGTCGCAACCTGACTCATACCTCTCTACCCCTCCATTTAGGCAGGAAGAACCCGGTAAGCTTTATGTACTCCTCGTAGCTCTGGCCGTAGCGGATGATGAGGTCCTTTTCTTCAGCTAACGAGAACCAGATAATGATAGGAATCCACACCACCGAGTAGATGGCTAAAAAAGGCGAGTTGAAGAAGAACGCCAGCACGAACCAGCAGATAAGCTCACCTGCCGCCTGAGGGTGACGGATTGAATTGTAGATGCCGCCGTAGGGCTTCTGGTCCTTGCTGACGATGAGTGAACCTTTACCCGCATCTATCGTTCCACTGCCCAGGAGATAGATGGAGGGGATTGCAAGAATACCGCCTGCGAGCGCCGATACCCAATAAGGCCAGGGAAAGCGGGTAAGTGCCGGGATCCGAAGAGGATGGAAGATGTAGATCACGTAGTTGGCTACGACCAAGGTCAAGAAAAAGGCGGAAACGATGCGGTTGACTGTGGAGATCCTATAGGCCCTCTCCCCCATCTTGCGCTCAAGCTCTCCGGGACGGACACTTGCCAGGTAGAAGTAAGTAAATACAATGGTGGATGCAATCAGCACGCCGAAGTTGATCCAGGCAATCATCCCATTCATCCAGTATATCATACCCTCCCCTCCCAGCGTGTCAAGCCACCTGCTTCAGGCTTGCTTCGGCGGAGCCTTGCGGGCCACGAGCCAGCTGGCAAGGGACAGGCCACCGCCTACCAGGGGCGGCAAACAGAATACAAGTAGAACTACTGCTCCCATTCTACCTTGACTTATTATCATGAAGAAGACAAAAAAGGCAGCGGCTTCCCCCAACAACACAAATGCGCCCACGCCTTCCCATATCCATGGGATGATAGCGCCGGCGAGAAGGATCAATGTACCGCCAACAAGAACCCATACTCCACCTAAACTCTCGGAGCCTGCCGACAATTCGGTCAAGACAGAAGCCCAGATAAAAAACAGCCAGAAAGCCGCCCAGACTATTACTACTCCCCGCCCAAAGTAGCGCATGAAGCTCACCCACCAGGGAAGCTTCTTTTTTACTCGAGGCATAACGCCCTCCTTTAGGCTCGTTGAACTATATCTACCCCCTCCCGATCTGTCAACCCTGCGGCACTCAGCACCTTGTCAACACGCGCTCGGTGTCTTTAAGGCCTCCCCCACGGACAGATTCCGCCATAGTGCAGGATTTAACTATCTTCATAAATGCCTCCTATTGAGATTTCAGATAACGCATCCGAGTCGAGATCGTTCCAATTTATTTCACCCCTATATTCAAAATATAGGGTTCAGCTCCCCTCCCATTTTCTTTGGCGCTGTAGACTTCTCTGAACCCTGCCTTTTTCAGAACACTCACGTATTCCTGCCTTGTCCACTTGATCATATCCAGTACGGATGCCACCTCGACTCGCATCTGGTCCTTTTCTTCGATAATGTGTATCCGGTTGCCCAGGATCCCTTCAGGTGTTTTCTCGCGAGTTATCAGTACGATCAGCTTTAACCCCTTCTTCTCATAAGGCGCAAGCACCTGGAATCGTCCCTCTTTCTTCAAATCTTCTTCTATCAGCTTCTCTTTATCCGAGTCCTCAGACCACTGGTGTGCGCCCTGAAAGATGAACTTCCCACCTTTGTTCAACACTGAATAGATACCTCTGGCAGATGCCTCAAGGGACTCACGACTCGTAACCCACGCGAAAGCATCGTTGTAGACACAGTCGAACTTGCGCCTGGAGTGTTTCTCTAACTCTTCCCAGCGGGAACGGAAGAATTTTATCCTTAACCCCTCCTCTTTTGCCAGCTGAGACGCATACTTGACCGCAATCGCGCTGCCGTCCGAACCTTCGACCTCATAGCCCATCTCCGCTAAAAGAATCGTCTTCCAGCCGAGTCCACACGAACAATCGAGGATGGTATTGACCTGGAGTTTGAGTAGGAGAGAACTTAAAGCCCGGCGGCTGCCCTCTTATGATTCTCTGAAGTCACCCTGCCAGGTA
>SOJW01000033.1 GCA_004375895.1 Candidatus Stahliibacteriota bacterium | reverse complement strand
CCTGAGCGCGATCAAAAGCGATACAAGTCCGGCCGCGAGACTTACGATACGACCCCACATCACCAGCTTTCGCTCGCTCATCTTGACGCGAAGCCCCTTCTGAACCAGGTCGCGCACCACAGCGGATGAAACGATTATCAATATGGCGGCAAAGGTGCTCATCCCGGCGGCGATCACCCCGGCAAGAAAAAGTCCGCCCGCCCAGTTGGGAAGCGCGTTCCTTACAAGGGTAGGTATGGCAAGATCGGCCACCTTACCTGCAGCAACCCCGGGATACATAGAGGCCAGGTTCGGGTAAAGCACCCTGGCGATGGCACCGTTGAGATAGGGCAGTAGCGCTATGCTGCCGCCGACGACGGCAAGCACCGTACCTAAGCGCAGAAGGTTGGCTTTTTTGATGGAGTAGAAGCGAATCACCAGCTGCGGCATCCCCCACACACCGAAACTCACGATCAAACAGTAGCTTATGAGCCCTGCCCATCCCCAGACACCGGGTGTTTTCATGAGACCGGGGTTGATTGCCGCAAGCGAGGAGTTGAGATTCTCCAGCCCGCCGACGTGGATCAGAGCGAACACCGTAAGAAATATAAGGCCGAAGATCATCAGCCACGCCTGGACGAAGCTCGTCCACACAACTGCCAGGTAGCCGCCCACCGCGACGTAGAGAAGGATTATGGCACCTGAGACAATAACCGCCAGCCAGTATGGCCAGCCCATGAGGACCTCAAGCGTGTTGCCCATCCCTTTGAGAACGGCCACGTTGTAGATGGTCAAAAAGAGGATGATGATGGCCGCGGAGAATAACCGTGCGGAAGGCGAACCGAACCGCTCGGCAAAGAAGCCTGGAACGGTCATCGAGTCCAGTTTATGGGTCATGCGGCGAAGTCTACGACCCAGCACAGCCCAGGCCAAAAAGCAGCCCACAAGTACGTTGATTGCACCGACCCAGATCGAAGCCATGCCGAACTTGTAGCCGAATCCTCCGCCGCCGATGATGAGAACCGACGAGTAGTACGCGGCAACGAACGAAAATGCCGTAACCCACGGCCCTATCCTGCGGCCGCCAAGAAAGTAGTCGGTGCCTTTCTTCGCGCCCCGGCCGGTTATTAAACCGATAACTACAATGACAACAAGGTAGCAAACAAGGATCAGAAGATATACCAGATTTCTGCTAAGCTCCATCGCTACCCTCCCCTTTGGACTTTGCCACGATTGCCCAGATTATCGAAGCCACGATGGTGGCAGCGGTCACCACAATCGCCAAGAATGTCAACCAGTGAAAACCGAAAACTGCCATCGAACTCCTCCTTGGTAAGGTTAGGCAAGAAACTATACGGGCAAAGCGCAAGTAGTCAAGGGTTGGTAATGGGATAGCGACCTTGACATTGCCGGAGAATTGGCTTATACTGAGACAAAAGGAGGTAGTCATGCTTAATATAAGTCTTTTGGCTTTAACCCTGTGCGGTGATATTCTTGTACAACCCTTTCGTATCGCCGATTCCGAGCCTGGCCACCATCAGGGGTGGCTGCGCGCTGCCATGGCTCCTGATGGGCATTTTGCCGTAGCATGGGTAGACTACTTCCAGCCTCTTGGGGCTTGGCGCGAGCTTGACGTGTATATACGTTTCTTTGACCCGGACGGCAGCCCCTTAACCGATGCCTACAAGATAACCAAAATGGTGGACACCACCTGGATCTGCGGTTCCCATCTTGACATGGATTCAGCAGGCAACACCGTCCTGCTCTGGACAGAATATCCTCCGAGGAATCCCGATGAGGCCCTTTTACGCTTACAGCTTTTTGACACGAGCGGCAATCCTCTGGGTTCCCATCAGACAGAGTATCAGGGATATATGAGCACCTCCGACAGAGCGGTTGGGTTGAGTCTTAACGACCAGGGCGAGTTTGCCATAGCCTGGACCTGGGATACGGGAGGGGTGATTTGCGCCAGACGTTATTCTTTCCAGGGCGGTCCACAGGGTGATCCCTTCGTGGTTCACGACGATCTCCCTGATGGTGTCGGCTCCCACTATCCTGGTGTGGCGCTGAACGATGCAGGCGACCTGGTGGTAACCTGGCTTGAATGTCACAAGAGCGGGGAAAGTTATCCCAGGTTCCAGGTGTTTGATGCCGAGAATGAGCCAATCCTTGGCTGGGAGCCGATGGGGCATCGTGTGGATGACGGGGAGGAACTCTACAACGGCGCCAGGCCTGAAGTCTATTGGCTGGATAACGACCGCTTTGTGCTCTTCTGGATTGATAAGGCCTGGCCCTTGCATATAGCTGGACGTGTGTTTACAGATAGGGGTCTGACGCGCCATCCCATATGCAGGCTGGTGCACGATTCCTTGTGGCTTTCTCATGGTGGTCCAGAAGGCTGGTATTCCACCGCTGTTTCGCCTAACGACAGCTTTGCCTATACGCACACCAGGAGTTACTCTGACCGTCCTGATACATCTGATCCGTCGAAGCTGCTTCTCTGGGAGCATGAGGCAGGGATACTGGGATATATACAAGACAATGAGCCGATACGCTGGACCACCCTGTTTGAGTATACCCCGCCCTGGGGAGCGGATACCGTGAACAGCTATTTTAACAATTGGACCCACGTTCAACCACCTGCGGTGGCCTGCTGCGACGACCGCCTCGTTTGGGTATACTCCCGCCTTAACACCGACACCATCTTCGAGGCCTTTGCCATGATCACCGACTGGGACATGGGGGTAGGGGTAGTGGAATCGCCTATCCGGACCGAATCACCAATCCGTCTCTCAGCCTCCCTCAACCGGCTCTCCTACGATGTCCCCGGCGAAGCCCGGCTTACCCTCTACTCCTCCGACGGCCGGAAAGTGCTTGAGGAAACTATCAAAGGAGAAGGAATCTGGACGCCCTCCTCGCCCTCCTCCCCGCCCTCCTCCCTTCCCTCCGGCGTCTACTTCGCCAGGGTTACAACCGAGGGTTACTCGGCACGCACAAAAGTCGTCGTTCTACGCTAACGGAGTTCTATTTTCGTGGTCCCCGCGCGGATGCGCTTGTACCCCCTTAGGGTGAAACAGACGCGTGGGGTGAAGGCGTCTACTTCGCACGGGTTGAGGGGGAAACGTCATACCAAACGAAGAAAGTGGTCTTAGTCAAATAACTTCCCCTCCCCTGGTGGGAGGGGATAGAGGGGAAGGGGCTAAATGTTTCTTTTGACCTTCGGCCAAAAGATCGCAGAACAGGGATTTAGATTTAATACCCCTAATCGGGGCCCCCGCTGGGGAACGAAGTTACCCCGTGGGGTGAGAAACTCACCCCCACCCTAACCCTCCCCCATCAAGGGGGAGGATAAAATGCTCCTTTTCGCTTTCGCGAAAAGATCGCAGGGATGGCATCCGTGGGTGCCGATCTTGATGCCCTGTGGGTTCCCGCGCGGATGCGCTTGTACCCCCTTAGGGTGAAGCAGACGTGTGGGGTGTCAAAACAGTTTTATTGCAATAACCAAACCGAGGAAAACGATGGAGACCATGGACATGAGCTTTATGAGGATGTTCAAGGCCGGGCCTGCCGCGTCCTTAAAGGGATCGCCCACGGTATCTCCGACCACTCCGGCCTTGTGGGCCTCCGAGCCCTTGCCCCCGTAGTGCCCTGCCTCAATGAACTTCTTCGCGTTATCCCATGCCCCGCCTGCGTTAGCCATAAAGATCGCCATAGCAAAACCGGTGGCAATGGCTCCCACCAGGAGACCCACAGCACCTTCAAGTCCGATGATTATTCCCACTACAACGGGTGCGAGGATCGCGGAGAGCGCAGGCAGGATCATCTTCTTCTGAGCGGAGACGGTGCAGATACGAACAGTCTCTGCGTAGTTCGGCTTGGCCGTGCCCTCCATAAGCCCCTTGATGGTGGCGAACTGATGGCGCACGTTCTTTACTACCGACTGCGCCGTACTACCTATGGCACGCATGATTAGTGCCGCGATAAGGAATACAAGCATGGCACCG
The DNA here is from genome assembly GCA_004375895.1 of Candidatus Stahliibacteriota bacterium. Lineage (GTDB taxonomy): Bacteria > Hydrothermota > Tepidihabitantia > B3-TA06 > B3-TA06 > B3-TA06. The sequence continues at coordinate 13,949 of SOJW01000033.1, read as the reverse complement.
AGGAATATCCCAACCAAAAGGCGCGGGTTGGTAAGTGAAAGATCCAGACTGGTGCCGCGCAGGATAATCTCGTCACGGTATGCCACCACCAGCGCCAACGCGGTGAGTGCTGCCGAGCCGATCGCGAACCCCTTACCGGTAGCCGCGGTGGTGTTGCCGAGCGCATCAAGCGCATCGGTGCGTTTACGGACTATGGCCTTGAGTCCTGCCATCTGGGCGTTTCCACCCGCGTTATCGGCCACCGGTCCGTAGGCATCGGTGGCAAGCGTGATAGCCAGGGTGGAGAGCATCCCTACCGCAGCGATACCCACGCCGTAAAGACCATGATTGAAACTCGCCGCTCCGCCAGCGAAGAAGAAGGCACCAAGAACCGCTGCTGCCACCACCAGCACGGATGGTGCGGCCGAGATCATACCTACCGAAAGCCCCTCGATTATCACCGTGGCCGGACCGGTCTCAGCTGCACGTGAGATGCCACGCGTTGGCCGATAGTTAACGGAGGTGAAGTACTCGCTGATGATCCCTAACAACACACCGGCAACCAGTCCAGTGAGCACGGAGAAATAAATACCTATGCCCTCTACACCAAGAACAAAACGCACGACAAAGAACGCTCCCACCGCAGCAATAAAGGCAGCCCCCCAAGTTCCCCTGCGCAACGCCCACAAAAGCGCGCTCTGCTCAGCGCGTTCACCGCTACGAATAAGAAAAAACCCAATAATTGAAGACCCTAACCCTACAGCTGCAATAAGTACTGGCAAAAGTACCATCTTCAGACTCATATCCGCTTTGAACCAGGCAGGCAGGGCTGCCGCAGCGGCCGCGGCAAGCGCCATGGTGGCAATAAGAGAGGCGTAGTAGGATTCGTAAAGATCAGCACCCATTCCGGCCACGTCACCCACGTTATCACCCACGTTATCGGCGATCACCGCAGGGTTGCGGGGATCGTCCTCAGGGATGCCTACCTCGACCTTGCCGACAAGGTCTGCCCCCACGTCAGCAGCCTTGGTGAATATTCCACCTCCCACCCGGGCAAACAATGCATAAAAGCTTGCACCCATCCCGAAGTTAAGCATCGTAGAAGTAATTATGGGCAGCCGCTCGACCACAGGCTTCGCCTTATAGATCTGGTTAAGCACGATATACCAGATGGAAAGATCCAACAGAGCCAGGCCAACCACCACAAGCCCCATCACCATCCCGGAGCTGAACGCAACGCGCAAGCCGGAGTTGAGGCTTTCGCGAGCGGCGTGGGTCGTCCGCGCCGAGGAGGCGGTAGCCACCTTGAGACCGATGAATCCTGCAAGCGCCGAGAAGAAACCACCTGTCAGAAACGCGAAAGGTACAGGTTTGGGGAGAAGATCGAAGACGAACGCCAGAACGCACAAAACTGCAAATATAACCCCGAAGAAGATCGCTACGACACCGTACTGACGTTTGATGTAAGCTGCCGCACCCTCACGTACCGCCTGGGCGATAGCCTTCATCGCAGGGGTTCCTTCCTTGCGCCTCAGGATACCAACTACCAGTATACAGGCAAAACCAAGGGCTATAATTGCTCCCACAGGTGCGGTCAGGAACAAAAGCTGCATCTTCTACTTCTCCTTGCTTAACTATCCAAGAATTGAGCGGTTAAACCATCAGTCTACTCCGCCTCTCCGGCTTGTCAAGATAGTTAGTAGGCTATAAGTAAGCTTCAACTAAGGCCTTAAGCACCTTGACAACTCCACCTGGACGTATAAAGTTCTAGTAAGCGGAAGGAGGATGATATGACCAAGATTCTTTTACTCATCGTCTTGATCTCAGGAAGTGATCTAAGCGAAAGCCTGCGGCCGTCTCTCTTTTCCGTGGATGGGGTGGGTGTTCAGGCGGGTGCGGGCTGGTGCGTAGGTTATCCCATGGTGCCCTCGTTCGAGGCCTCGGTGCTGCAGATACGTTCATACTGGGGACAGGAGCTCGCGTTCTCGCTTGGTGCAGAACTTGCGCACGGCCACGTGGCAGGATGGGTACAGCAGGGAAAGATATACGCTGTCCTGCCGTTACTTGAGATACTCACTCCCCAGATAGGCCTGGGTGTCTTCGGTGGCACGAACCCCATACTACCATACAAATCAGGTAGGGTTGAGCACCTCACCCCTCTCATAAAACTTGCCACCGGCGTAAGCATCCTGAACCTGAGCCCGGACAACCCGCTTCTTTGCTCCACCCTGCGGTCGGAGTTGAGCCTGGAGCTTAACCGGATACTCTGGGTTCAATTCACGCATCGCTGGCTGCCCTACTACTCCGGCGAAAGAAAGTGGGGGCGTTCATTATACAACCATTCGTTTCATCTAGGCTTATGCCTTACCCTGGGTGCGTGTGATGTCCGCAGGTTCAAAGAGGTAAAGGAAAGGAGGATTAGATGGAGAAGATAATTTTGCTGCTTTGCTTGACGGCAGGAGCAGACAAAGGGTTTTTAGGTATACCAAAGGCGGATGTTATAGGGATAGATTTGGTAAGTGCCTACGCAGGAGCCGCCACTCTCCCTATAGAAGTAAGTCCCAAGTTCGAACCTTCCTTTCTGGGCTTGGGCGTGGGAGCATCTGCATTAAGGGTCCAGGCATATTGGAGGGGTGAAGCTAAAGCGGAAAATCGCGCAGGGTTCCTTTTGGGTTTGGAGTCAGGTAGTGCGGCACTATTGACAGGATACCTGCCGTGGTTTGATTTGTTGCTGCCTAAGGTGGGCTTCGTATACCTGGGCAAGTCGCGATCCAGCCTACCCTCCAGCTGTCTTCTACCCAGCGGCTCGATCCTAAAGACCATGCAATTTGCACCTAGGGTAGAACTAAGTTCAGGGGTAACTCTTCTAAATCCAGTCATGTTTTTAACCGGGGAAATCGCTCCCATGGTCAAAACCGGGTTAAGATGGTTGCCCTCAAGGTTATTCTTCATCCAATTACAGCATTATTGGATCCCAGGCGAGGAATTCAGTTCGGTGTTTCTTTCCGCAGGATTAACCCTGGGCATAGATGATGTAAGATTAGGAAGGCGTAGGATACTTATTCGGGGTCCCCACAAAATCATGAAGTGATTTTGTGGGGTGAAGGTAAAGGCCGGGCTGCACCCGGCCTTTTAATCTTTTTGGAGTCCCCGTATCGGGGTCCCCGAGAAGTTACAAAGTAACTTCTTGGGGTGATATTAGTATCCGCCGTATCCGCCGCCTGGCGGCATGCCAGGCATTTCGGGTTTCTCCTCGGGCTTCTCGACCACCGCGGCCTCGGTGGTGACGAGTAACCCGGCTATGGAGGCAGCGTTCTGAAGGGCGGAACGAACGACCTTTGTCGGATCGATAACGCCGGACTTTACCAGATCCTCATAGGCAAGCTTCTCAACGTTGAAGCCGAAGTTGGGGTCCTCGGATGCCTTGACCCTCTCCACCACGATTGAGCCGTCCAGACCGGCATTTACCACCAGCTGGCGAAGCGGCATCTCAAGCACCTTACGGACGACATCCACGCCGGTCTTCTCATCGGCCTTGGCCTTGGAGCGGGCGCTGTCCAGCACGTTGGAGGCGCGAAGCAGTGCAACTCCGCCGCCGGGCACAATGCCCTCCTCGACCGCCGCACGAGCGGTGTGAAGGGCGTCCTCCATGCGGGCCTTGCGCTCCTTCATCTCCACTTCGGTTGCGGCACCCACGTTGATAACCGCAACCCCGCCTGCGAGCTTGGCCAACCGCTCCTCGAGCTTCTCACGGTCGTAGTCCGAGGTGGTATCCTCTATCTGGCGCTTGATCTGCTCGATGCGCGCCTGGATATCCTCGCGCTTGCCCGCGCCCTTGACGATGGTGGTATCTTCCTTGTCAATGGTAATACGCTTGGCCTTACCCAAATCAGAGACCTGGACGTTCTCAAGCTTGATGCCCACGTCCTCTGAGATTAGGCGACCTGCGGTAAGAACGGCTATATCCTCTAGCATCGCGCGGCGCCGCTCACCGTAACCCGGGGCCTTGACCGCGCAGACGTTCAAAGTGCCGCGAAGCTTGTTGACCACGAGCGTGGCTAAAGCCTCGCCCTCAACGTCCTCGGCGATGATCAACAGAGGCTTACCTGACTGGGCGGTCTTTTCAAGAAGCGGAAGCAACTCGCGAGCGCTGGAGATCTTCTTCTCGTAGAGGAACACATAGGCATCCTCAAGCACGGCCTGCATGTGCTCCTGTTCGGTGATGAAGTAGGGGGAGAGGTAGCCGCGGTCAAACTGCATACCCTCAACCAACTCAAGGGTTGTCTCCATGGACTTGGCTTCCTCCACAGTTATGACGCCGTCCTTGCCTACCTTCTCCATGGCGTCGGCGATCATCTCGCCTATCTTGCGGTCGTTGTTCGCAGAGATTGAAGCCACCTGCGCGATCTCGGTGCGGCTCTCGGGCTTCTTGCTCATCTTCTCGAGCTCGGCTACGATAGCCTCCACGGCCATGTCTATGCCGCGCTTGAGTGCCATGGCGTTAGCACCGGCGGTAACGTTCTTCAGACCCTCACGGTAGATGTGCTCGGCCAAAAGCGTTGCGGTCGTGGTGCCGTCACCGGCCACATCAGAGGTCTTGGACGCGACCTCCTTGACCATCTGCGCGCCCAGGTTTTCGAAGCGGTCCTCAAGCTCGATCTCCTTGGCCACGGTTACGCCGTCCTTGGTGATGGTCGGAGCACCGAACTTCTTTTCCAAGATGACGTTGCGTCCGCGCGGCCCCAGGGTAATCTTCACCGCATCGGAAAGCATGGTGGCACCGCGCAGGATAGCCCGTCTCGCTTCCTCCTCAAACCTAATATCTTTAGCTGGCATCGTTCCTCCTTACTCCACAAGCGCCATGACGTCGTCTTCGCGCATGAGAAGGTATTCCTTACCCTCGATCTTGATCTCGGTTCCGGCGTACTTGTTGAATAAAATGACGTCGCCCGGCTTTAGTTCGAGGGGGATTAACTTGCCTTTATCATCCTTGCGTCCCGGACCGACCTCTATCACCTTGCCCTTCTGCGGTTTCTCCTTGGCGGTGTCCGGGATGATGATCCCGCCAACCGTCTCCTCTTCTTCTCTACGTTCAACGAGGATTCGATCTTGAAGCGGTTTGATCTTCATCGTTAAGCCTCCTTGGTGATGTTTGACACAATCTCTCTTATAGTTGCCCGTCGGGGCTTCGTTTTTTATGAATTCCAGACCTTTGAAACTTCGGCCTGCGGCTGACCGATATAACCACAAACCTGCCTCATGGGCAGAGCAGGATTTGAACCTACGACCTCCTGCTTGTAAGGCAGGCGCTCTAGCCAACTGAGCTATCCGCCCAATTAGTTCTAAGCTGTAATTATAGTAAACTAACACCCCACGTCAAGCGGACTGTTCAAGTATTTCCCTAAATAGTTGGGGTTGTCAAATGTCTCTGGAGACTTACTCTGGGAAGCAATCAATCAACCCAGTATGAAATTTTACAATCGGGTAAAGCCTCTTGAAGTTCGGCTATCCCCTGACGAGTCACCTTGGTTTTAGCAAGATTCAACTTCTTGAGATTAGTAAGTCCCTCAAGGTGTTTTAAGCCTTTATCTGTGATAGGCGTATCAAACAGCGAAAGCGATCTCAGATTGGTGAGGTGAGATATTTTCTCAAGCCTCCGATTACCTACCCTTGTTTCCCCCAAATCCAGTTCCCTCAGTTCTGTCAATCCTGCAAGATGGCGTAACCCTGTACTTGAAACCCGGGTTTCCATTAAATCTAAAACCTCCAGATTGACCAGTCCTGAGAGGTGTATTAGTCCTGAATTCCCGACCTCTGAAAACGCCAAGCTTAGCTCCCTGAGATGAACCATATCCTTCAGATAACGCACCCCATAACTCCCAACATCAGTAACGGATAATCTAAGCACCCGCAGGTTGGTTAATCCCTCAAGATGTCTCATGTTAAAACTTGTTATATCCAGCCCCTCAAGATAAAGTTCCTCAAGTCCTGTAAGTTCCCCGATATGTCGCAGCGCCTGGTCGGGATGCGAATAAACATTACACTGAAGTTTTCTCAATCCCGGAAACGCCTTGAGATGCTTGAAGCCTGAGTCCTCCAAAGCCATAAATGTATGATAAATGTTAAGCTCTCTTAATTCTGAAAGGTTCTTCAGATACGCCAAGCCTTCGCCACTTATCCGGGTAAAGGAAAGATCAAGCACTCTGAGATTTGTAAGACCCTCAAGGTTTTTCATCCCTTCATCGGTTATGCCCGGACTGTATTGGGATTTCTTTCTTGAACGCCTTAACGACAGCAATTGAAGGTTTTTTAATCCCGACAATGCAGGCAAATAGTCGTCGTCAAATCTATTTGTATTCAAGACGGCGAGGTTAGGGAACTTCTCCAACTGCAAAACCTGCTCCGGTCTCACAATAGCTGTGGTTATCAAGAATGGTTCGGGCACACTGTCGGCTGGAACGTATCGCAGATCAATACCGCAGGGAACGTCGTTAATATTTAGAAGATGATACTCATCTAAATAATAATCAATAGTATCCTCTCCTTGCCAAAGGTAGACATAGGATATCTTTGTGCCCCCATTATTCCGCCGCATGCTGTCTATATAACCGTCAACGCATTCAATCCAAAAGTGATCTGTTCCAGGTTCCCAATAGGTAGCATCAATTGAATGTTTGAACTCCCCCTCCTCCAAAACAACTACCCACCTCTTCTCCATCGCCTCCTGTTGTTCCGCAGGCTGAATCGGAACCTCTTCTTTTTTACAGAAAACCGTAGCGACTAAACCAACAAAAATCGCAATTGAAAGTGTCCTTCTTTCCCAGTTTGAACCTCTTGCCACAGCATCCTCTTTAATAGCTCATTATATTGTCAATCCACGATCCAAATCACCTTCTTTGTAGAAAATAGTCCTCACCTTACTCCATAATTATCTTCAAGTTAGGCAAACTCTCTTTTAAACAGTCAGCTCCGCGTTCAGTAACTCTGGTATCGGAAAGATCGAGCAATTCCAGCTTAGGTAACCCTGATAACTGATTTAGACCCCGGTTAGTAATTTCATCGTTGTCGCTCAGATCAAGCACCCTGAGGTTGGTTAGGACCTTAAGATGCCGCAGACCGGCGTCAGATATCTCGGCATTGCTTAAGTAAAGCTCTTCAAGCTGGGGGACCTTGGCAAGATGCTTTAAACCTACGTCTCCCCTAACAGTAAACGCCCTCCATCGCAGCACCCGCAGCTTTGGAAACGCCTCAAGATGCACAAGATCAGAACTCTTGATTGCGGTTTTATATATGTGAAGTTCCTTTAGATTGGAAAGGGTTTTCAGATTAGCAAGCCCCTGGCCGTCTATATACAGGAAAGAGATGTTTAAAGACCTTAACTCGGTAAGTGCGGCAAGATGCTTTAAGCCATGATTGGTTATTCGCTCGTAGGCAGAGGAGCCGATCCGGCTCCCGGAAACCGAACTTAGTGACAACCAGCGTAGATTCTTGAGTTTTACCAGATAGGGAAGGTAGCCATCTATAAAATCGTAGGTCTGAACAGCCATTAGGTTTGGAAAGCTGGCAAGCTTGGAGGCATCTGAGCTATCTGCCACCGCGGTAACAATAGAGGATGGATCAGGAACTTGTTTCGGTTCGACGAAACGGAGATCTACACCGCAGAGCTTATCGTTTACGTATAACAGCCCGTTCTTTAGCCGGTAACTGAGAACATCTTCTCCCTGCCAAGGATAAACGTAAGTCCCCATATACAGCGAGTCGTTTATACGTCCTGCGTGGCCGAAGACAAGGAAGTTCTCACCCGGTTCACAATAGGTTATGTCCACTGTATCTTTGAGCTTGTTCCTGTGGTAAACCTCCATCCATTTTTTCTCACGGGGCTCCTCTGTGACCTGCGGTGAGGGAGAGGGTTTCTTACCACAGAACACCGCGGTTCCAATAACCGCAAAGGCGACAGCCAGCACTGCGTTTTTCTTTAACATCTATCCTCCTTTTTTGCCTATTATATCAATGAAACATTTGTTGTCAAGGCTACAACCCTCACTGTCAAGCTGAAGTACCCTGAGTTCCGGAAAGCCTTCTATGTAGGTCCATTCGTCTGCATCTAAATTTTGTCAAGTATACCCTCTGGTTACTGGTGGAGCTTCTAAACCGAGATATCACATCCCGGCAGCGCCTGTTGCAACCTCTCAACCCCGGCATCGGTGATCTTCGTGGATCTGATATCCAGATACTTGAGGTTGGTAAGAGAGGCAAGCAGAGCCAGGTCTGAATCCGAGATGTCGGTGCCGGCCAGTCCCAGTTGTTCAAGACCGCTAAGACCGGCAAGGTATTTGAGTCCGGCCCCGGTAATCTGGGTATTAGAAACCCACAGGATGCTGAGTTTCACCAGACCGGCAAGATGGGCCAGACCCGCATCGGTGATCGGTGTTTTTAATAGATTGATCCAGCGCAAATCGGAAAGCCCGGCAACGTGGGTCAGACCTGCATCAGTGATGCCTTGATTCAGGCCCAGATCCAGACTCCTGAGCTGGGATGCTTCAGCCAGATGCGACATCTGGTTTTCCTCCACATCGTGAGCGGCAAGGGCTAAAAGACCGGGGAAGTTTGAAAGATACTGCAGATGTTTTCCGCTGAGATCAACACCCAGGATGTCGTCGGGATCGGTGATGGATTCAATATCGACCTTATCCAGATCAACCCCGTAAACCTTGCCGTTAACTGTATGGAAACCTTCTTGCTCCTCATACTCAACCCTCTCCTCCCCTTGCCACAGATAGGGAAATCGACATCTACCCAGATAGATGAACTCCTCGCCGGGCGGGCACTCACTGAGGTCTACCTTGCCTTGTGGTTCACCGTCCTTAAGGACAGCCACCAACTTTGATTCCCTGCCGGTTTGCATAATCTCCTCCTTGACGGATACAGCCTACTCGATGAAGGTATTGTTGTCAAGACGGCACGGTAGCAGAAGTAGAGATAAGCAAGAGCTCAGGTCACTCCGAGCTCGATCAGGCAGCCGCAGATGCTGCACGCCGATACCCGTTAGCTTTCGATTGAACTGATTGCTTGAGGAGGATTGCGGGCAACCGCCATTTCCCATGACATCCGGAACCTCACTCCTGTTGGTTTAATTGAGTGGATGCGCCTGGAGTTATATGTGGTTAGGCGGTATAACCCTTTCGCTTACCAGCTTTGCTGAGTCTGGTCTCTAGTTTACGCTGGCTTTTTGGCGCAGTTCGTCGAAGGCGCGGCGGATCTCGGCGTTGAGACGTTTTATCTCTTCCTTGCGGTCAACCACCTCCTTGCGGGGGTAGATTGGCGGCGCGATATAGACCTCTATCTTGCGGTTGAAGATATTGTGTGCCACCGAGCCCAGGCCCTCCCAGGTCTCGGTTATCCAGGGGCGCGATCCCGGCTCCGGACCGTAGGCGAGATTCTTTAGATACACAGGTACGATAGGTGCTCCGGATTTTATGGAAAGATAGGCGGCGCCGTCGTTGATTTCCTGCATGCAATCGTCCCTGTTCATACGCCCTGAAGGATACACAGCCAGGCTTTGTCTGTTCTTAAGAAGTGCAAGCGAACGCTTGATACCCAGGAGGTTACGTGCTCCCTTCTCCAGGGCCACCGGCACCATCTCGCAGAAGAAGGTCATGAAGAACCCGATGAAGCGGCCCTCGAACCACTTCCTGGCCGCCAGCATGAAGAGCCTGCGCCTCAGCGCGATCTGCAGGATAATCGAGTCCGCGCCGGTTACGTGGTTTGCCACCACGATACAGTTGCGGCGAAGTTCGCTAAAGAACTCTTGCCCAAAGACCTTGATCCGCATAAGGCGTCCATAAAAGCCGAGGAACGCCTTCTTGATCGCGGTAAAGACCGTGAATAGCTCAGAGGGCCACACGTGCTCGCAACCGTGTTTATGCATACATTAAATTTAATCAAGATAACTCGTTTGTCAAACCCTTGACATCCTAACCTGAAAGCCTATACTGCTGAAGAACAATCAAATGGAGGAGTAATGGTTAAAAAACTGTTTCTTGCCTTCCTTGCCTTTTCCCTGGTTATAACCTTTAGCGGTTGTGAAGAGTTCACAGACTGGCTCTTAGGTGGAACCACCGGCGTAGAAGGCAAGTTGAAACTTGCAGATGATAACGTTGACGAAGACCTGGACGACATCAAGGTGTATCTTTACGACAACCCTGACTTCGAGGGTGACTACGAGGAGAAAACCTCAGCAGATGAAGACGAGGATGATGATACCAAGGCTACCTTCGAGTTTGAGGATATAGACGAGGACGACTACTACCTTTTGGCCTGGAAGGATCTGGATGATGACGATGAGATTTCCTATGGTGACCTCGTGGGCATCTACGACGGCAAGTATGGAGAAGACGAACCTGAAGAGATCGAGGTAGAAGAAGGCGAGATGTTCGACGTCGGCACCATCAAGATGTACGAGTATGAAGGTGGAGGCGTCGGCAAAGTAGAATCGATTTCCGTTTCAGGAAGTTTCACTTGTGAAGTTAGTTCTTATTTTTATCTGGAGGTTTGCTTTAGCCTGGATTCTGACCTCCTTACCGATGGTGACAATTACTGGGATTACGCAGAGTTAGGGTACACTTCTGGTTCGAGCTTCAATGAAACGTTCTCCGTTCCTTCGGGATATCAGGAAGGGTGCTACGTGATATTCGTTGTAGACGGTTGTTATGATGCCGACGATGATGGCTACGATGATGACCTTATTTACGGATTCTATGGTGATGATGGTACAGATACGTATATAGCTCTGCCACTTCAAGAAACTTACACCGGTATAACCATGAATGTAATATGGTACGTGAAAGATGGTTGTGGTGGGGCACTGAGCACCCTGAACCGAAATAAAAGATCTAGACTGGATTCAGAATAAAACCTGAGTGAGAACTCCTGGGCGGCTAGGTGCCGTTAGCCGCCCGGTTCTTTTTTTTCATCCCCTTGACTTTCCTCCCCTTGGTCTTAGACTTTGTGAGCAATGTGTAAGAGACTGATACTACTCGGCCTCACGATAGTTGGCGTAGCGGATTTAATGAGCTGTGGTCGTCCCGCAGACCTGGAAGGGGAACTGGTGCTCGAGGAAGGCCAGCCCGGGGACGCGCGCGGTTCGCTTGTCAGGCTCTATGTGGAAGGCCAGGTGCTCGATCTAGACAAGATCTATATGGCTCTAGTGTTGTCGGTAACCGTGATGGGGGAGGTTGCCGACCTTGGTTATTCCGTTCGCTACCTCTTGCGACGATGAGGGGAACCCCGTTGCTATCCCCAGAGGTGTCCACAGCTTTTCCTTCCAGATCTCGACCACTGAAGGCACGTTCGATCTTTCTTACTCACTTCGTCTTTGATGAAGGAGTGTATCTATCGTGTTGAGAGGTTGACAAATTAGCTCAGTTGATCTATAGTTGTGCGTGGATACGAACGCAGGTTGCAAAGCTTATCGAACATCACGGCGGCGAGATGTGGGTGGGGTCTTTGGCTGTGGAGGCTCGGCCTCCCGCTTCCCTGTCCACCGTCGGTGCAAGGATCAGAGCAAAGCCGAGGAACAGTGGTTGGTTTGACAAAGAACTTTCTCGGAGTAAGGTTTCCTTATGGATAAGTTCGTTTGTATCCATACCTGCGGCCGTGAGGAGGCAGCGGTGATTGCGGGATTGCTTAGGGCTTCAGAGATCGAGGTGCACCTTATCGAGGAGGCACCCGCTCACCTGCGTCCGTTCTCCGCAAAGAAGACGATGGTGCGGGTGATAGTCCCGCGTGAGGCGGCCGAGTTTGCCTATCAGATTATCCAGGATGCTCAGGATAAGGACTTCTCAGAGTTCGAGCAGAGCGCAGAACGTTAAATTACCCCACAAAAACGCAGCGCGTTTTCGCGGGGACCCCAATAGTGCTCCTTTTTGCCTCCGGCAAAAAGATCGCAAATTAGAATATGTGGGTCGCTTTAAGCGACTCCCCGTTAGCTATAATGTTGCAACGGAAGTCCCTCTTCCTTCCACCAGCCAGCGGTAGGTGCGCTCGATGCGGTCCCAGTTGTGCTCGCGGTCAAGCGACCAGTAGCGACCTATCACGCCTGCAACCTGCCCCACGCCAAGCTCCCTGCACTCGGACTCAATCATCCCTATGTATCGTGCCCCGGCCTGAGCACGCTCGCCGCGCCTGCCAAGCATCGCATGTATGTAAACCGGAGCAACCTTCTCCTGCTTGCATAATCTGAGCAGGGCTCGCAGGTGCTCAACCGATCCGTGAGACGAGTAGAAACTCACTATACCCAGAAGGTGAAGTGCGGCTCCTTTTCTCCTGGCTTTCTCTATGGCCCACAGGAACGCTTCGTTTTTTGCAAACGAACCGTCGGCAATCGTCTTATCGATCCTTACCCGATCCGAGAGTACGCGTCTGCCCGACCCTATGTGAAGATGCCCTGCCTCGGAGTTGCCTACACTCTTATCAGACAGCCCAACCGCTTCGCCTGCCGCAGCTAGAAGTGTGTGTGGCCTACCGGTCCAAAGCTCATCAAAGTTAGGTGTTTGAGCCTTGCCGATCATGTTGCCGTAGACCTCGTCGTTGTGCCCCCAGCCGTCAAGGATCAAAAGAAGCAGACGTTCTGCGTGTGGAGCCTGGCCCTCGATCAGGCTTTGCCCGGTCATTTCGGCCGGCTGGGAGATACCCAGAAGATCAAGGATACTGGGAGCAACGTCCGCGAGCTCGCCTCCATCACGCAGGGTGAATCCTTCCTCGTCCACGATGAACGGAACAGGGCTCCGTGTGTGTCCGGTATCTACACTCCCCTCCGGATAGAGCCAGCGCTCAACCGTGCCGTGATCCGCGGTGATCACCGTCCTCACACCGTTCTTGTGCGCACATCTTACTATCCGCCCCAGAGCTTCGTCTACCGTCTGGACCGCACGAAGAACGGCATCGGCGTTGGCAAAGTGCCCCACCACGTCCACGTTGCACAGGTTCACGATCACCACATCGATTGATGAATCCCCCAGGGCCTTGCATGTGGCCTCCGTAACTTCTGTTGCTGACATCTGGGGAGCCTGATCGAATGTCGCCACATCCTTCCGAGTGGGCACCACTATGTGCTTCTCCCCAGGGTAGGGCTCCTCCCTTTTGCCGTTCAAAAAGTATGCCAGATGTAAGGCCTTTTCAGCTTCAGTAATCTTTAACACCTTTTTACCAGCATTGGAAAGAACCTCTCCCAGGGTGTTTGCAAGCCCTTCAAGCGGCGGGAAGGCCACCCGCACATCCAAGTCCTTCTTGTATTGAACCATAGTAGTGAAAGCCAGGTTGAGTTCAGTTGTCTTGAAATGCGGAAATGCCTTTTCGGTCAACGCCTGGGTCAGTTCTATCTCGCGTTCTCCGCGGATGTCATAGAAGATAACCCCATCGCCCCGGCTTATGCGACCGATCGGGGCACCTTGCCTCGAGGTGAGCACATGCGGTTCAAGCAGCTCGTCCTCCTGGTCTTGCTTGTAGGCCGCAAGGATCGCCTTTGCTAATGGGGTGGCATTGGATTCACTCATGTTACTTTGTTCGTTCTTCCTCGTTTTTTTCTTCGATTTGTGAGTAGTATATCCAAGGTGGAGGATTTGGCAACCAATTCGTAAATCTTAAGGATGGCCTGAGATGCAGACAATCTACATTTAAGGGTTGACAATCCTTGAATATGGGTTATTATATTTTTGGGGATAAGAGATATCCTCAATAGGCATCACGAATAAAACCACAAACAAGGAGGAAGGTGGTGATGAAAAGATCGTCTTTACTTTTGGTGCTTTTCTGGGCGGCTGTCCCGTTGTGGGCGGCCCCGGATAACGGCGATGTGAAATGGCAATACGAAACCGGCAGCAGCGTTACCTCGTCTGCGGCCATAGGAGCGGACGGCACCATCTATGTCGGGTCATGGGATAACTACCTCTACGCGATCAACCCTGGCGGCA
>SOJW01000071.1 GCA_004375895.1 Candidatus Stahliibacteriota bacterium | reverse complement strand
GGCCCCGGGGATGACTGCAGCAAGATTGGTTGCAACCAGGGTCTTGCCGGTTCCGCCTTTACCCGAAGCAATCGCAATAATCATCCTCGTCCTCCACGCCAACCATGCCTGCCTCGACCATGCCAGTAACGGCAGCTTACTGGACGGTCGGCAATGGAATATGCTCCCCCTTTAACCTGAATCCCCTTGCCGTTGATCAATGCATCAGTCAACTTCTTGCGCGCCCCATCAAGTATCCGACCAAAGGTAGCCCGTGAAACCCCCATCTCCTGCGCTGCTTCTTCCTGATAAAGCCCTTCCAGATCGGTAAGCCTCAAGGCCTCAACCTCCTCGTGACTGAGAGCAGTCATCTCCAGCTCGTGCATGGGAATACCCTTGGGACCGAAAAAGCTGATCCCGAATTCGCTGGCTATCATTCGGTACTTACGCGGTCGGGGCATTCTTCACCTCAGTTTTGAGCATATGCTCATTATAAGCAGAAAAAGCACCGTGTCAAGGGATGAGCTGACTCGATATGCGTGAATAAAAAAGAGGCACCCAAAGGTGCCTCTCCTAGTCAAGCGACTCCCTAAAACAAAGGGGTGTAGAAAGGGCACTTCTCCCATGGCTCATGATGGACAGCCAGGAGACATTCATCGGGATGGCAACTGGTTTCTTCAATGCCAGCCTCAGCCAGCCCCTTGCATACACCCGCGAGATCCTTCCTCTTAAGAGAGCACTGCCAAATTGGAACCATACCTTTTCCATGCCCCCTGACCTGGAACCTTCTATCCACATGCAAATATACATGCTTGCATCGGGATCGCGTTCCTACATTCATGCTTTACCTCCTTAACATTTTAGTTACCTATGCCTAATTAATGCTCAACGTATTTACCCGTTCTTTAGATGGGCTCCGCTACCTTTACCCCATATAGATTGTAGGAAGGAACTTTCCGATGTCAAGGGATTTCACCCTCTAATCTTCCTTTTCACGGAAGGGGAAAAGATCGCACCCCCTCTTCAGCCTCCATGAATCTCACAACAACTTGACTCTCCTGACCTTTAGGCTAGAATTAAGGTTATCATTCCTGGAGGATTTATGAAACGCTGGATAACAAGTTGGATGACCATTGTAGTGTTGGGGCTTGCGGCAAGGGTGGAACTCCACGACGGGAGAAGCTTTGATACACAGATTCTTGAGTATGACGGCTCGAATGTAATAACCGATCAAGACACCATCCCTCGAGGCGAGGTGAAGGAGATCGTTTTCGAGACCGAAGGGGGCCAGGAGACAGGAACGGTACGCACGGACGAGGATGTCCAGGAACTTCTGGCAAAAGCTAACAAAGCCAAAGAACGCTTTCCAGAGACCAAGGGGATACTATTGATCGACGACGGCCGCAACACCCTGCACGATGACGGAACCAGAAACTACTCATATCACATGGCTTACGTTGTACTCTCGGAGGCACGTAAGGGTGTGGCGACATTCCGCCATTACTTTAAAGAGGGAGACAACGAGGTAAAGATTCACTTTGCGCGAGTTGTAAAGCCGGACGGTCGCGTTGTTGATCTTGATCCGTCCACCGTAAAGATCGAAACCCCTCCGCGCGAAGGTATCGTCTTCTTCGGCAAGGGTAAATGGGTAACCTTCACTCTCCCCGAAGTCCAGATAGGCGATATCGTTGAGTACTCCTACGAAAATATCCGTTTCAATCCCTGGAATAAGGAGTTCTTCGACGCAGGTTACTTCTTCCAGGGCGATGAGCCATTCATCTATTCCCGACTTGTCGTTGACGTACCTGAAGACGAGTTTATCAAATGGAAGGTCTATAACGCGCCCGGTGGTATGATGGATTTTAAACAAGAGGTAAAGGAGAGCCGCAAGATCTACACCTGGATAGCTGAGAATGTGAAACCCTACGTACCTGAACCTGACGCACCTCCGGCA
This sequence comes from Candidatus Stahliibacteriota bacterium, assembly GCA_004375895.1. GTDB lineage: Bacteria > Hydrothermota > Tepidihabitantia > B3-TA06 > B3-TA06 > B3-TA06. The sequence goes on along the minus strand of SOJW01000071.1, from coordinate 16,180 downwards.
GGGGATTTCCTGCCGCGTGTAGAGGTAACGAATCAGGAAAACTGGAACGGCATACATGACTGGTACGCAGCCTTCCAGAACGAACGCATGAAGATCACCCCTAAGATTCAAACCCTTGCCGACAACCTGACAGCTGGTGCCGATACCGAACACGAAAAGATAGCCGCCATATACCACTGGCTTCAGCAGAACATCCGCTACATCTCCATCAAGGGCTCCGCATCATCCGGGGTTTCAGGTCACCCTGCCCGGTTCACCCTCGAACAAGGCTTCGGCGACTGCACTGACAAGGCCATCCTCTTCGCAACCCTTCTGCGGTCCGCGGGTATAGACGCAGATCCGGTCTACGTGGGCACAAACGACGATGCATCAATGCTTGATCCAGAGATGCCAGGCTACTACGGCAACCATTGCATCACCGAGGTATTCCTTGCCGACACAAGTTTCTATCTCGATGCCACCGGTTCATCAAACGGAGGATACTCACGTTACCCCTCGTTCAACGCCGCAGACCACGGGGTCTACACGGTAAATTCCCAGAAGCGGAAGGTCGAGATCATACCGGTTCCTGATCCCAACCGGCAGCTGAGGGAGTACCATCTTGATATGGAGATAGACGAAGAAGGAACGCTCACCGTCCACTATCAGAGCTTCTATGAAGGCGATTACGAGACAGGTCTGCGCTACTTCTGGAACTACCTCTCAAGGGAGGAGGACCGCCGCATCCGGTTCGAGCAGATGGTAAAATCCACATCCCCTGACGCTGAACTGATAGACTACGGGTTCGAAAATCTTGAAGATATAGGCAAGCAGCTCAGCCTCAAGATGAACTACAGGGTAAAGGATTATGTCAAGTTCGCCGGGCCTCTGGCTATCATAAACCTGCCTGGGGTAGGTGAAAGGCTTACCTTTGACGAGGTGGCGCTTGAGAGCCGAAACTTCCCGCTTTCATATTACACGAGCGAAGGTATATGCCACCTGGTAACCCTCAAGCTGCCCGAGGGTTGGAAAGCAGACTACCTGCCGAAGGATATAACGCTTACTATGCCAGAGGTCTCGTATCATGCTGATTATACGCAGGAGGAAGGGAACGTAATCCGTTTTGAGGACTCCTTCAGCCGTCCCGAACGACTCATCCAGCCTGATAGGTATCGAGATTATCGAAGACTGCTTAACTCAATCACCAGCTACCACCAAAAACCCATACTGGTACTCGTGGAAGGAGGTGTTCGGTGAGACGCCTAGCACCATTCGCTATCCTGCTCCTTGCAGCTATGGGGTGCAGGCAGGCGGTACGCACGAGCCACGACGTGATCTACCTCTTGAACGGCGAGGAAAAGATAGGGGCGCTCGAACGCATAACCACAGACAGCCTGTGGTTTGCCACTGAAGAGGGCACCCTTGCATTTGCCAAATCCGAGGTAAGAGGACTTGATCTTCCCCAGCCAAGACAGGGTGAGGAATGGAAAACCGTAAAAGACATTGACGATCCCCTCCTCAGGAAACTTTTTACAAACCTGACCCTGCCCAAGACCGATGCGCGCTACGTGAACCTTTACGTGGAGCATAACTTTATCCTGCACGAGGATGGAACCTTTGAGAAACGCATGAGGGTGATACGCTACGTATCCGCAGAGTCAGGCAAAGGTGCTGCCGCAAACAATACCTGGAGTTATCTGGCGGATAGGGCTTATGCAAAGGTAGACTTTGCACGCAGCTACAGCCCTGAGGGTGTGGTATCCCATATAACCGAATCTGCCATCAACAGGGTAAGCCGCTATCCTGCTCCTGCTGAATACAGCAACCTTACCCAGCTCCAGATAGCTGTCCCTGAATCAAGGGTCGGGTCGGTGCTTGATTTTCAGTTCTCAACCATCCAGAATGTAGCCGACAGCATCCACCCCATATGTGAAGAGATAGTACTGGAGGATAGGCAACCTACCTTGATGGAGATCATCCGGCTTGAGCAACCCCAAGGCGGACCTCTTGCAGTCTACGCGTCGAGCGGACAAAAGCCCGAACGCGAAACCAGGAAAGGCCGCGAGATACTCACCTGGCGCATACAAAACCAGCCACCACTACGGTTCGAGCAGATGACCCCGCCGGCAGCAGATTACCTGCCACATTTCATCGTTGCCGAGGAGAAGGATTGGCACTCCATTGCAAGGTCCCTACGCGCGCATGCAGATAAGGCAATCCAGCCCGGTGAAAGACTTACGCAGGTCGTTGATTCGCTCACACAAGGCCTCCCTACATCGGAAGAAAAGGCCCGCGCCCTGTACGAGTTTGTAGCCGCCTCTATTCGTCCCGCTGGCCCTTCACTTGATTCCTATTCCTACGTTCCAACCCCTGCAGAAACGGTGCTCGTTCGAGGTTTTGCGAACAACCTTGATCGGGCGGCGCTGCTTTGCGTTCTTATGAGGGAAGCCGGTCTGGAAGCAGATCTTGTACTTATACGCGATCGTTCAAGCGGGCAACTCGTCCCCTCCTTCCCCACCTTAGGTCAGCTTAATACGGCACTTGTCCTGTTTGAGGACCGAATCTATCTCGATCCCAGCCCCAACGCAGGCTTCGGCATCCTGTCAGAGCAGGATGCGATGGGCCTTTCGCTTTCATCAGGCAAGCTCAAGAAGACCCCTCTACGCACCCCCAACGAAGAGGCAACCATCACCCGTACCGTCGCCCAGCTAAGAGCAGACGGTTCACTTAATCTCACTGTGGACGTCGAATTCAATGGCCAGAACTCAGCTTGGTGGAAGCGATATCTCAAACCCCTCTCCCCTGCCGAGCTTAGACAGGAGGCCGAGGAGTTGGCGAGCTACATCCATCCCAACGCTCGCTTGCAGGACTTCAGCTTCAACGGAATAGAGCCTCTTGACAAGGAGGTAAGCTACACCCTCAAGATCGGCATCACGGATTACGCTACCCGTGCGGGCGACTATCTTATCCTCTACCTGCCAGGGGTTGAACACTCCGCTTACTGGGTAGGTGCAAGGGATCGAGCGTACCCGATAGATCGCGTTACACGAAGCGCGGATATCCTGAACCTCAGCCTGCAGCTGCCGCCAGGTGCCGAGCTCATATACTACCCACAGGACGTCTCGATCAGCAACCCCTATGATTCTTATGCCGCGACGTTCGTCCAGCCCGGACGCGGGAGATTGCAGTTTTCGGAAAGCCTGCAGGTGCTTAAGCCGTGGATTCCGTCCCAGGAGTACCCGAAGTACAAGGAACTGGTTGAAGGCATGGCCCGGCTGAGCCAGGAACCGATAGTGCTCAAGCTGAGATAAGTAAACTCCCCCTCCCTGGTGGAGGGATAACGAATTTCTCCAGTCCAGCGCGACTCTGCGTGATCCCCAATTTCCCCCTCCCTGGTGGACAGCGTGCCCCTTGGGATGCCAATTTTACTGCATCCCATAGGGTAGGGGGACGGCGCGAAGCGCCGGGGGGAGGGGAAACGCTCTTACCTCCACCTAAAACATCCGAAGGATGGTAAACCTCACCCCATCAAGGTGGAGGTGGCCCCCTCCCTCGACGGGAGGGGTCGGCGACAGCCGGGAGAGGGTGAATCCCCCTTTAATTCCCCCTTAACAAGGGGGACAACTCTGCAGCCCCCCTTCTGCAAGGGGGGTAGGGGGGATTTAGCGACAGAGGGCTGCATAAGAATAATTAAACGGGCCGACTTAAAAGTCGGCCCCTACGTTTATCGCAATGACGGAGAAGCGTTCCACCAGGGTCGTCAGCCGAGATAGGCTTCGGCGGCATAGCCCAGGCCCCGCCGTCCCAATAGGTCTGGGGAAGGGTTATGCGTTCACCGAATCGGTAAGGCGGTTTTGACTGGTCAGGCACTCCTCTGCGCGTAGTCCGGGTCAGTTTGCTTTCGTAGATCCGCCGCACCAGGGCGTACCAGGCCCAGAAGGGAAGAACCATGTATTGCTTTCCCTTGTTTTTATACCTTGAGGGCTAGATCGATTTTAACACGTTGACCACTAATCTTGAGGTGTAGAGCTCCGCGTCCTTTGAGAACCCAGATAGGGATTTGGGCTGAGCGATAGGTTTGAGCAGTAATCTGAGTAAGATCAGGATCGGTTCCATTAAGATTATCCAATACCATTACATGCTCGTACGAATCGAAGGTGTATTTGTTTCCGGCGTCGTCGTAGAGCGCGATATTGTCGCTGAAATAGAACCTGCGTGGCCTTTTCGTATTATTGAAGGCGTCGACAGTTACGATAACAAAGATGCCGTTCCCCGCGGTATAGCGAGTTAGTCCGTCACTGATGGATGAGACGGTTCTAACCTTACTTACCCGGAAGCTCCAATTCCCGCTTTCTACCCATTCATTCAGAGGCCGCCCCCGCTTCGTTTCCTTCGCGGCTTGCTCAACTTGCATAGTCTCTTCTGCGGCTGCTTTCCGGGCCACTTCTTGTTCTGCGGCTAAAGCCTTTTCTTCGGCGCGTTGGATTTGAGCTTTCAATTTTAAGACGGTAGGGTTATCCGGTTGATAGCGTAGGGCTTCGTCGCAATTCCTGATCGCCTTTTTGAATTCTTCCACCTTTAGGTTTTCCTCCGCCTGTTTTACGTAGTACGCGAATGCGGTATCCGGTAAGCGTTCAAGAAGCTTTTGGGCACTGTCGTAATCCTCATGATTCTTATCTATTTGGGAAAGCCGATCTTTGGCTCCTTCGTAGTCCTGCTTCTCCCATCGGGACACTCCCATTTCGAGGGCACTAGGTTTAGGGAGTAGCACCGCGCCTACGATAAACAGAACGATGCCTATTCCAATGCCGATTGCTGGCCAGCGTTTACGCCGATGCGTGAACAGGGTAACGATTAGCCATACCACACATCCGATGATCCCCAGTAACCCTATTATCACCATAGCTATTGGCATGATTCCTCCTTGAACTTGAAAGCTATACCCTTTATTCTCACCGCTTTCCGCAATTTGTCAAGTTTTCAGAAGCTCAACGCCTCTCTGATTCTTCGGCCTACCCGGGCGGCGGTCGAGAATACCCGGTGCCTGCCGGGCACGTACCTCACGCCGCGCCAGGGCGTACCATACCCAAAAAGGATAATTAGTTCTCCTCATTATTGGCCATGTTGCTTTATTCTTTCCTCATAATCAGGGGGTAGATATCCACGCTTTCTGCAAAGGGTATCCACCATTGCCCACTTACGGAATTCTAACATACTGTCTAGCTCAGCCTCGGGAGCACCCAAATTTGTCAAACCTATCACGAATGCCCCCGCCACGTATTGGCCCGCCACTATAGTCAGTGCGTCTTCTGTTGTACTGATGATTTCCTTGGTTGCATCAATACCAAGCTCTTTAGCCTTTTCGTAGAAGGCTGTAAGGGAATACCCTTGAGAAAAGAGTGTCTGTTCCGTAATTGCTTTTACAAGACTATCAACTGCATTGGTATCGTCCACTACCTCCATGAAAGTCACCACTCCTGTAGTATCCTCTAGATTTTCCCAAGCATCTAAGATAAGGGTTCCAATGACCTGTTTCTCTAGAGTTCTAAACTCCTCTGTAGATATAGCTCGAACGCACCCCCCCAAAAAACCATACACCACCAACAAAACCCCTATTGCTAAACGCTTGCCCATGTCTTCTCCTTTACCCTTTAGGGGGCACTTTGTGTGTTTGAGTCGTTCATACCCTTTATTCTCGCCGCTTTCCGCAATTTGTCAAGTTTTTGATGACCCCCTAAAACCTATCTCGTAATAGCTCTATTTGTACGCATTTAGCCTGCCAGGCCCAGCCGCAGGACAGCATAGAGCCCCCCCCCAGGGTTTTTAGTTAAGGAAGTAAACCTCCAGGGTCTTCGATTCCTGGCCAAAAACCTACGGAACTTAGATTCCAGACAAAAATCCAAGGAACTCTAAATCCAGGCCAAAATTTCAGGTTCGCCCGAACAGTAATCTCCCCCTCCTCGGTGGACAGCGTGCCCCTTGGGATATTTTTATCCCATAGGGTATCAGGTCAGCCCGAATAATTAAACGGGCTTTGATATTTGTCCGAAGGGCGACGGCAACGGAGCAAATGGCGACGCAGTCGCGCCCCCTGCCGTCAGCTGTCAGCCGTCAGCTGTGAGCGTAACCCCTTGACCCTTCCATTTTGCACTTTGCATTTTGACTTTTGCACCGGAGGGCGACGCTTGCGGAGCAATCGCGACGCAGTCGCGCCTTTGTCCACCTTTTGTCCAACTTTTGACCAGCTTATTCGGCATCGGACCCGCAAAATGTCCAACTTTTGACCAGCTTTTGACCACCTTTTGACCAGCTTTTGACCACGTTTTTTGTGACGAGTAGCATGTAAACCTGACGAGTTATAAGAAGTTTTTCCTGGATGATAAGACACGTATCTGGGACGGCTCACCTGTTCGAATGGGCCGCCCCCCGGATCAGGGCTCCGGGATTACCCTCAGGCGGACGGAAAACGTCCCGGGTGCATCCACGCCGACCCAGACGTCAACCATCTCATTATCCTCTTTGTTCGGTTCGATCTTATGGATGCTGGGCTTCAGGTTCTCGGCTATCAGCGCCTGGATCTCCTTCTCCTTAGCTTCCTCAGCACTTTTTTCTACAATGCCTAGGGATTCCCCGGCTTTTACCATCTGACGGGGAGAAACAACGCTCTCGCCCTTGACCGTGTAGTTTCCCTTGGGCAGGGTGAATTTTATCCCGTGCAGGGGTATGACGCCTTCAAACACCTCGCCGTGGATATTGTGAACGAGGGCCTCACCGTAGGTTTTTCCGTCTTTCTGGTAGGTCCTGGTCTCGACTGAGAAATGGTAGGGCTCCATCAGATCGAATTCGACCTCCTTGTCCTTGATTGAGACGATCATGTAGTTGAAGAATCCGCCCTTATCCGGTGGTACGGAGAAGGTAGCTCCGCCGCCTCCCAGCGTGATGAATGGGATTCCTTCATAGTCAGTCCGGTAGTAAAGATGCTCGTGTCCTGCAAAGACCGCGGTCACCTTGTATCTTGTGAGGAGATCAATTACAGACCAACGCGCCTTCTCGGAGACGAAATTATACATCGGTTCAGCCAGATCGCCTTTTTGGTCGGCATCCGGTATCAGGAAGGAGAAGAGGGGACGGTGCATGAACACAAAGACGGCGCGGGAGTCTTTTTTCATCTCCAGCTCGTTTTCCAGCCATTTGAGCTGTTCGCCGTCGATCTCCCCCACCCGGCCGGGAGCATCCGTGTTCAGGATGATGAAGGTGACGTCCTTGTAATCGAAGGAGAAATAGGCCTCCTTCTGCCCGGTCATCTCCTTGAAGTATCTGGTGGTGAGTGGGGTCTGAAAGTCGTGGTTGCCGGGTACAAAATAGATCTTTGGGACCACGCTCGACATGAGTTTACCTATACTCGAATATTCCACCTTGAGCTGCTTCTCTGAATCGCCGTAACCATAGACAAGGTCGCCTGTATGAACAACCAGATCGGGGTTGATAAGGTTGATCTCGGTCAGGATCCTTCTGAAGGCCACTGGTATCGGTGCCCCCTGGTAAGCTACCCTCGTATCGCCGAAGACCCCAAAAAGAAGATCATCGTCTTCGGTTTCGGCTCGCAAAGCCGGCTGAAGCATCAACGAGAGTACAACGATAAAAAAAACGATCCTTTTAGAGTCCATGCTCGGTCCTCCTATTCTTTTGACATTTTGAGGGTTTGCACCATTCGCTTCTGTTAAGAGCCCAAAACTCCGGCAATTGTAAGGATTTTTTCACCGCTGTCAAGATTACTGCAGATCTATCTCAGGGTATGATCTTTATCTGAGAGGGCTCTTCGCAGATGATCTCAAGACCGTACTCAGGGTGATCAATAAGCTCGCCCATGACCTCGACTTGCCTCCCCTCGTAGGAAGTGATGTCTATCCCCAGCCGCTCAAACTTCCCTACCGCCGAGGAAAAGATAACAACGGTCAAGCCATTCTTGCCCTCTGAGAAATTAAGGAAGTAGGTGTTCGAACGCTCCGAGTAGCCGACACGCAGAACCTTACCGATGACTGCAACCTTCTCCCCCGCGTTCTTCTTTAGCGCTCGTGTATCAGTTGCAGAAAGCTCGACGATCTCGCCTTCTCCTTCTTCCCAAACCTTTGCATCCCGCCAGATACGCTCGAACTCACGTGAATACGCCCTGTATGTTGCTGGAAATCCTATAAGGAGCAGCACGTTCTCGTCATTATCTGTCTCTGCCGAGGCCGTCCAGTTGAATGAGCCGGTTATGATGATAGAATCGTCCACGAGTGCAAACTTGTGATGCATCAACCCAACTCCTCGCTCAACCCTGACATCCACACCATTATTAATAAGGTAAGCCGCCTTGCTGTACTCGCCAGAGGCATTGGAGGGATCAAGCAGAACCCTTACACGAACCGCTCGCTTGTGAGCGTCAACCAGAGCCTGGGCAAGGGGGCGCGATGTAAAGGTATAGATCGCTGCGTCGATTCGCTTACCAGCCGCATAGATCTCGCGCGCGACGACCCACTCGATTCCATCCTGTGAGCTGAAGTGAGACTGGACCGATCCTTCAACCGTACGCTCCTTGGTTGTGCAAGTAACGAGAGACGCTATCAGAATCAGGGACAATCGCAGCTTCACAACTTCTACAGAATCAAGCAAAGATAGTAATAAATGGCTACCCCGAACATGAGGCTGTCTATCCGATCGAGGAACCCGCCGTGCCCGCCGAGTATCTCAGAAGAATTCTTAACCCCGCGTTCACGCTTGATTGCAGATTCAAGCAAGTCGCCAAGAACACCGATCAGGGCCACTGCAAGCGCAAGAATTGCACCCCACCATAAAGGCTGATCGCGTAAAAACAACGCTGAATATCCAACCCCGGCTCCTACGGTAACAACAATCCCTGAAATCAGACCCTCTACCGTCTTGCGGGGCGAGATCTTCGGGCATAAAAGTGTGCGCCCCAGCCAAGAACCCAAGAGGTACGCAGCTGTGTCGTTAACCCAAGTCATTACAAACGGAAACGCAAGCCAGGCGTAACTGAGGCCCCCCTTGACGACCTCCTGTTTAAGTAAAACAAAGTGGACAGGCACAAAGCCGAGATACAGGGGCAAAATCAGTAGAGGCAGTATAAGCGCCGGCTTGGAGGGGAAGAAGAGGAGCCAGAGTAATACCTGAATTACAAATGCTGCAAAAAGATGACTCGCAAGCGAGAAAGGGGTTAGGAAAAGTGTATACGCCCAGATTAGTATGGTGGCAATAAGAAAAAGAAGATGATAGAACCGGAAGGGTTTGATGTACAGGCGAAGGAACTCAAGGGAGGCTGCAAGTATCCACGCCAGGACGTAGATGGCTGCCACCCATAAGGGAGCGGCCATAGCCGCAAGGGTCAGGGGGATAAGAAGCAACCATACCAGCAGCCGCCCCTTGAAGAGCTTACTCGTTGACTCGACCAAAGCGGCGCTCCCGACCGACGTAGTCGGCAAGGGCTGCCTCAAGCTTTTCTCGCTTGAAGTCGGGCCAGAGCACGTCGGTAAAGTAAAGCTCGGTGTAGGCCGACTGCCAGAGAAGGAAGTTTGAGATCCGCTTCTCCGCTCCGGTGCGAATCAAGAGATCAGGATCGGGCAGCCAGGGGAGATACTGAAACGAACCCAAGGTTTCCTCATCAATGGAATCGACACCCAACTTCCCCTCCGCTGCCGCCTGAGCCGCCCTTTTAGCCATATCAACAATCTCCTGACGTCCACCGTAGTTAAGCCCCAGAACAAGCACCAATCCGGTATTCCTTGAAAGCCGCTCGTGCATCTTGCGTATGCCGTCCTGGACCTTGGAGGGAAGAGCTTCTGTCCGACCGATCGCCTCGAACCGAACGTTATTTTTGTTAAGCTCCTCGACCTCACCGCGCAGAAGCCTTTCAAGCATCTTCATTAGCTCTTTAACTTCGCTCTGGGGCCGATCCCAGTTCTCGGCCGAGAAGGTGTATAGTGTGAGATAGGAGATACCAAATTCACCGCATGCCCGGACAATCTCGCGAACCCGCTTAACCCCCTCATAGTGACCTGCCGCCCTCGGAAGCATCTTTCGCCGTGCCCAGCGACCGTTGCCGTCCATGATGATCGCCACGTGACGAGGCAGCCTGCCCTTGGGAATAGAAACGCTCACTTCTTACTGTTCGAGGATCTCCTTCTCCTTCTTGGCGAAGAGCTCGTCCAGCTCCTCGACGTAGCGATCGGTAAGCTCCTGCACCTGTTTCTGACCGCGGTGCATATCATCCTCGCTGATTTCGCTGTCCTTCTCCTTGCGCTTGAACTGCTCGATCGCCTCCCTGCGGATGTTACGCACCGAAACCCGGTTCTCCTCGGTAAGACGAGAAACAAGTTTCACCAGATCCTTGCGCCGCTCCTCGGTAAGGGCAGGTATGGAGATACGGATAAGATTGGCCTCGACGTTCGGGTTCAAACCCAGGTCAGAGGCCTGTATCGCCTTCTCGATCGCGCCAAGCGCATTCTTGTCCCACGGCTGGATAACCAGACTGCGCGGATCGGGCACGCCTATAGAGGCGATCTGCTTTAAGGGTGTAGGAACCCCGTAGTAGTTGACTTTTATCCCCTCGAGCAAAGCAGGGTTGGCACGCGAGGTGCGGATACGTGCAAAGTCGCCTGCCAGTAACTCGACGGTCTTCTTCATCTTTGCTTCACTGTCTTTAAGGATTTCCTTCATGCGCCAACTCCTCTTTTGATAGTTGTTCCCACCCGGTGGCCGCGAACAATACGGCCGATGTTCTCCGGGCAGAATACATCAAAAACCTGAACAATAAGATCGTACTCGCGCGCAAGTGAGAAGGCGGTCTGGTCCATAACCGCCAGATTCTGCGCGAGTGCCTCTGCGTAACTGAGCTCTTTAAAGAAGCGAGCCTGTGGATTCTTTTCCGGATCATCGGAGTAAACCCCCTTCACCTTTGTTCCCTTAAGCACCCTGTGCGCGCCGATCTCAACCGCCCGCAGCACAGCCGAGGTATCGGTGGAAAAGTAAGGCAGGCCTGTGCCGCCGCTAAAGATAAGTAGCTTCCGAGCGTTGAAGGCATCCCGTGCCCCTACAGGGTCGCAACGGCTGACCCATGCTATAGGCACAGCACTCATGTGAACGGCACAAATCCCTGCATCGCGCAGCATGCTCTCAAGCCGCAGACCGTTAAGAAGGCTCCCGATCATCCCCATGCGATCGGCAAAGACGCGGGCCTCGCCGCTGAGTCCCGACCCCGCACCGCGGACGTGGTTACCGCCGCCCAAGAGAACTGCAAGCCTCACCCGACCGGCAAGATCCGCTATCTCACCCACTATCCCATCAAGAACCTCGGCGTGAGAAAAAACCTCCCCGCTCAACTTGAGGAGGAGACCTTCATCCTTCAAATCTCGAGACGTTTTATTAATCTTCTCCAACTTTACGTCACTCTAATCTATTGATTCTCACTCTTCTCCAATCTTGAACCGCTGGAACCTCTGAACGACGATGTTCTCGCCAATCTTGGCGATCTTCTCCGTGATAACGTCCTTAACCGCCTTATCCGGGTCTTTGACAAACGGCTGTTCGAGAAGGCAGCTCTCCTTGTAGTATTTGTCAAGGCGGCCCGCAACGATCTTTTCTATAACGTGTTCCGGCTTACCTGAAGCCCTGGCCTGCTCGGTGTATATCTCACGCTCCCGCTGTAAAATCTCATCAGGAACGTCTTTGCGTGATACAGCTACAGGGTCAGAGGCGGCTATATGCATGGCGATGTGATGAGCAAGGTTCTTGAACTCTTCGTTGCGAGCCACGAAATCCGTCTCGCAGTTGATCTCAAGCAAAACCCCGAGTTTCGCACCAGGATGGATGTAGGCTTCAATAATCCCTTCCTTTGCTTCACGTCCCGCCTTGGATTCGGCCTTGGCAATGCCCTTCTTGCGAAGTACATCTATTGCCCGCTGGATGTCACCCTCAGATTCAGCGATCGCCTTTTTGCAATCAAGCACCCCTGCGCCGGTCCGCGCCCGCAGTTCCTTTATCGCGTCCAGCTCGCTCACGATTTATCCTCGCTTTCTTCCTCAAGCTCAGCCTCAAAAGCCTTCTTGCTGCGCATAACCGCATCAGCAACGACCGAGGTCACAAGCTTGATCGAACGCATAGCGTCATCGTTGCCAGGGATTGGGTAGTCCACCGAGTCGGGATCGCCGTTGGTGTCAATCAAGGCGATAACCGGTATCTTGAGTCTCCTGACCTCGGCTACCGCGGTGGCCTCCTTCACCGGATCAACAACGAACATCAACCCAGGTATGGAATCCATGTTCCTGACACCTTTATAAAGCTTGCTCATCTTGCGGTGAAGCCGCATGAGTCGCACCTGTTCTTTTTCCGGAAGCTCCTTGAACTGCTCACCCGTGATGATCGAATCAAGCTCTGCGTAACGCTGAACACGCTTAGAGACGTTCTCAAAGTTAGTGAGAAGCCCGCCGACCCAACGGTCAACCACGAAGTGACTGCCGCAGCGTCCGGCTTCTTTGGTTATTATCTCGCGTGCCTGCTGCTTGGTTCCCACGAAGATAGCATCGCCGCCAGTCTCAAGTATCGAACCGACCGCCTCGTAAGCGAGCCGCAAACGCTCAAGGGTCTGACGGATGTCGATAATGTGAATACCGTTGCGCTTCCCGTAGATGAAGCGTTCGAACTTCGGGTTCCAGCGCCTGGCCCGGTGACCGAAATGTACACCGGCTTCAAGCAAGTTCTTGAGATCAAAGGACACAACCGGAACGCCCACAGCCCTATCTTGCTCTTTATTCATCGCTTTGTCCATTGGAAACTCTTTCTGCGTTTAGCTAAACCATACTTCATACGCTCGTGCTCTCTAGGGTCTCTCGTAAGAAGTCCGGCATGCTTCAAGGTTCTCTGGAGATCCGGCTCATGTTTGGCAAGCGCACGCGCCACCCCCAAACTGATAGCGCCTGCCTGAGCAGAGGTCCCCCCGCCTTTTACCTGAACGCGAACGTCAAATCTCTTGAGGCTATCTGTTACCTCAAGCGGACGAATGGCCGCAAGGAACAGATCCTTACGTTCCAGGTACTCCTCAAGCCCCTTGCCGTTGGCCGTGAATTTACCTCCGCCTGGGGTAAGCCAGATCTTAGCAGTTGCACGCTTGCGGGTTCCGACGGCATGCTCGGTTGCCATCAGCGACCTCCAATCTCAAACATCTCAGGTTTCTGCGCCTGGTGTGGGTGCAAAGCCGATGCATAGATCTTAAGCCTCCCCAGCCTGCGAGCGCGAAGCTTATTCTTTGGCAGCATGTTCTTCATCGCAAGGAACAGCACACGCTCCGGATGACGCTTAAGCATCCTCTTGAATGGGATTTCCTTCAAGCCGCCGGGATAAAAACTATGATGGTAGTATACCTTATTTTCAGCCTTTCTACCTGTCAGACGAACCTTGTCCGCGTTTACGACAACTACAAAGTCGCCTGCATCCACATGCGGCGTGTAGGTCGGCTTGTTCTTGCCCATCAAGATCGTGGCTATACGCGTTGCCAGACGACCCAGAACCTGGTCACGGGCATCCACCAGCCACCATTTATGGGTTTCTTTGCTCATTCCTGCTCCAGTCTCTACCATCGGAAGTGTGCGAACGCACGGTTTGCCTCGGCCATCTTGTGGGTCTCTTCCTTCTTCTTGCATGCTGCACCCTGATTACGGGAGGCATCCAAGAGCTCGTTGGCCAACCTTTCAGACATGCGATACTCACTTCTTGAGCGAGCCGCGCGGATGATCCACTTGACAGCCAAGGATTGGCGGCGCTTAGACCTTACCTCCATCGGGACCTGGTAGGTGGAGCCACCTACACGACGGGGCCTGACCTCAAGCACCGGCCTGACGTTTTTGAACGCGCGTTCAAAAACCGTGTAGGCGTCTTCCTTCATCTTGCGCTCCATAATCTCCAGCGCTTCGTAGAAGATCTTCTGCGCAACGGTCTTCTTGCCAGCCCACATAATGCTGTTGATGAACTTGGCAACAAGTGTTGAGTTGTAGCGCGGATCCGGCTGGATCTCACGCACAGAGGCTCTATGTCTTCTGCCCACAGAGCCTCCTTAAGCCTTCTTGGGTCGCTTCACCCCGTACAGTGAGCGAGCTTGTTTTCGGCCTTCGACGCCTGCGGTATCCAACACCCCTCGAATCACACGGTAGCGCACACCAGGCAGGTCTTTAACACGACCGCCCTGGATTAAAACAACCGAGTGTTCCTGAAGGTTATGTCCCTCGCCAGGGATGTAGGCAATTACCTCGTAGCCGGTTGTTAAACGCACCTTACACACCTTCCTGAGAGCCGAGTTCGGCTTCTTAGGTGTGGTGGTGTAGACACGCGTGCAGACACCGCGTTTCTGCGGATTGCCCTCAAGCGCGGCTGTCGAGGATCTCCTCTTAGGCATCTTTCGGCCGTAACGAACCAACTGATTAACTGTCGGCATCTCTATCCGGCCTCCGTTTTTGGCATTTCTCTTTGCTCTATGATCTCTTCTTCTGCATCTTTAAGGACAAAGCCCGGGAACCCGGTTCCGGCCGGGATCAGCTTGCCCACGATCACGTTTTCCTTAAGACCTGTAAGGTGATCTACCTTGCCCTCCACGGCAGCCATCGAGAGAACCCTGGTGGTCTCCTGGAACGAGGCGGCTGCAAAGAAACTATTAGTGGTTAAAGAAGCTTTTGTGATACCCAGCAGGATGGGATGGAAGGTCGCAGGAGCAACCCCCTCAGCGCGAAGCTTATCATTCACCTCCTGGATACGCTGCTTCTCGATAATCTCTCCCTCCACGAATGTGGAGTCTCCTGGATCGTCTATCTTTACCTTGCTAAGCATCTGCCGCACAATAAGGGCTATATGCTTGTCGTTGATCCTTACACCCTGCATGCGGTAAACCTCCTGAATCTCGTTGGTCAGATACTCCATCACAGCCATGCGTCCCTTTACGCGCAGGATGTCGTGAGGATCTATGTTACCCTCACAGAGCTTCTCTCCCGCCTTCACGTAGCCTGTATCTTCAACAAGAAGATACTTGGCATAAGGGATCTTGTATTCCTTCTCGGTCCCTGACTCTGATAGTATACGCAAACGACGCACACCCTCCTGTGGTGGATCTATACGGACAGTTCCGTCGATGTCTGCAATAATCGCGGGGTTCTTAGGGTGTTTGGCTTCGAATAGCTCTGAGACTCGAGGCAGACCCCCGGTGATATCGGTAGTTTTGCCGATCTCTCGCTGGAACTTGGCAAGTATCTCTCCTGGGCCTATCTCGGCACCATCTTCAACAAGGAGATATGCACCCGCCGGCAGCTCATAGCGTCCCAACACCTTACCTTTAGCACCGCAGATCTTAAGCTGAGGGTGACGACGTTTCTCGCGGTCCTCGACGATAATCATCTGTTTGCGCTCAGAGGTGCCGACCACATCCTCACGCAGGGTAACACCGGGGATGATATCCACGAAGCGGACCTTACCAAGGTTGAGAGCGATAATTGAGATCACGTAAGGCTCCCATTCGAAGAGCACGGTTCCTTCGCCAACCTCCTCACCGTCCTTGAGCAGAAGCAAAGAACCCTTAGGAACAACAAACGTCGCCTTGCGTTTCTCTGAGGTAAGTTCAATCGTCCCCCCCTCGCCAATCACGATCACCGCACCATCGGAGCGCTGGACCGTCTCCAGCTTCCCGACCCCTACCTTGCCGTCAAACTTGGCCTCCATACTCGTCTCCTCAGCCGCGCGCTGGGCAACTCCGCCGTAGTGGAATGTACGAAGGGTAAGCTGGGTGCCAGGTTCGCCAATGGACTGGGCACCCATGATTCCAACCGCCTCGCCTATCTCCACCATCCTGCCGGTCGCCGGATTGCGACCGTAACACTGAGCACATACCCCGCTGGCGGCCTCGCAGGTAAGGACCGAACGGACACGTACCTTCTCTATGCCCACCTGTTCGATCTCGGCTGCCTTCTCTTCGGTAATCTCCTCGCCGGCGTAGACTATCGCTTCAGCAGTGATAGGATTCTGAACGCTCTGCAGTGCTATCCTACCGGTGATACGCTCAGAAAGCGCCTCCATCACCTTTCCACCTTCACGCAGGGCACCAACTTCCTCACCCAGAATCGTCCCACAGTCCTCAATGGCAACGATGACATCCTGGGCGACGTCAACA